>JBLRXF010000225.1:0-5434 GCA_047920875.1 Haliea sp.
CGGTGGAGGTCAGCCCGGCAAGTATCTGACGGCGGCTGTAGTGCTGGTCATCATTGCTCATTTTATTGTCACCTGCTGAGTGGGTATGAAATCGGGATCTATGTACAACATTTGTTGTAAGTCGGCAGCAAGCATACACGCTGCTTTCATAAAAAACAAACATGACTAATTTATATAGCGCCCGGGGTGTGCTGGCTTGCGGGGTTTGCGGGCGCCGTTTTTTGCTGCTGGATTACGTCCCGGGGATCGTCATGCCAGCGGGGACTCGCATTCATCGACGAAGTAGAACAGCATGGCGCTTCTGTCGAACAGTTTTTCTTCGTCTGCGCTGATCTCAGCCAGGATATCCTCGTCTGCGAACTGGGCATGCGCCGCCTCAAAGGTGGCGCGATCCGGATACCAGATTTCCAGCACAACGTCGTGCTCAGTCTCGGGCGTCTGTCCCGTCAGCGGGTTGGGGAACGGAGTGAGGTAGCGGCGCATATACTTGATGGCGAAGTTGCGAAGATATTTTTCACCCAGTTGCCGGTGCGTGGTTTCATAGTAGTCACGAAACGCATCGCTGGACATGCCAGCTTTTTTTTTCAACAAACCAATAATCTTGAACATGCAGACTCCGTCGCTTGGAGAGGCTGGCCGGGGCTCTCGCGTTCACGGCGGAACCTGCCGAGGCAGTCTCGGAGAGCGTAGAGTAACCGGGTCGTCAAAATAAAAGCAATCTGGTATGTTTCTATTTTTGGCGATCATTGGCGGGGGCTCTACCGCAATGGGCCGACTCTGTAATCCGACAACCGCAACGGGAATAACCATGAACACTGAAATTCTGTTACGAAAAGATGTACCCGCATTTGACGACGAGGCCGACATCATCGTTGTCGGCTTTGGTATCGCCGGGGCCTGTGCCGCACTCGAAGCCCGGCAGCTCGGTGGCGATGTGCTGGTGGTTGAGCGAGCCAGCGCGGGCGGTGGCGCCAGCGCGCTGTCGTCGGGTCTCTTCTATCTTGGCGGAGGTACGGCGGTGCAGGAAGCCTGTGGCTATGCAGACAGCGCAGACGATATGTACCGCTTCATGATAGCGAGCATGGGCACTGAAAATGCAGCCATGGCCCGTCGCTACTGCGACGACAATGTGGCGCATTTCAACTGGCTCGAGTCTCAGGGGGTGCCCTTTGAGCGCACAGCCTTCAAGGGCAAGGCGGTGTTCCTGCTCAGCACCGAGGGGCTGATGAGTACCGGCAACGAAAAAGTCTGGCCCTACCGGGACATAGCCAGGCCGGCCCCTCGCGGCCATCAGGCTGCAGGAGAAGGTGACAGTCCCGGCAGCGTTGCCATGGCCGCGTTGCTGAGTCGCTGCGACGAGGCCGGTGTGAGAGCCAGCTACGACAGTCAGGCCACGGGATTGATCGTGGATGACGGGGGCCGGATTTGTGGTGTTCGCATCCGTCAGGCAGGACAAACCTTCCACTACGCCAGCAAGCGGGGTGTAGTGATCGCCACCGGCAGCTTTTCCATGAATAGCGACATGATCAGTGAGCATGTGGCCAACCTCAGTGCCACCTCTGAGCCTCTGGGCACTCCGCACAGCGATGGGTCGGGGATACGTCTGGGCATGAGCGTTGGAGCAGCTACCGACGGCATGGAGGGCATTATTGCGACCGCATCCATCTATCCGCCTGGGCAGTTGATCAAGGGTATCGTAGTCAATCTGCATGGCCAGCGCTTTGTGGCGGAGGACAGTTACCACGGACGGACGGCGGCTTTCATTATGGAACAGCCGCAGCAGCGCGCGTTCCTGATCGTCGACGCAGAGATTTTTGCCTACCCGGAAATTACCACTGCCGGCCATCGCTTGATTGATGGCTATGAGTCGGTAGAGGAGATGGAGGCTGGGCTGGCGATGCCTCCGGGTTCACTGACCAGGACGCTGGCGGAGTACAACGATCACGCCAGATCCGGCAATGACCCGGTTTTCCACAAGAGTGAGGAGTGGTTGAAGCCCCTTGATAGCGGTCCCTGGGCCGCTTTCGATATTTCCTTTAACCAGTCCAGCTATCTGTTCATGACCCTCGGTGGTCTGAAAATCAACGAGCGGGCTGAAGTCGTCGACACCAGCGGGATTCCGCTGCCAGGGCTGTACGCGGCCGGGGCTTGCACGGCTCACATCCCGCGTTCGGGAAAAAGCTACGCCAGTGGAATGAGCCTGGGTCCTGGATCGTACTTCGGCCGGGTAGCCGGACGCGTGGCAATGGCAGCAGAATAGATGGGGTAGGGGGGGAGAGTTCCCCCCTACCAAGGGATTGCGGGCACGGTCAGTGTCCGCTCAGTGGGTAATGGTCACCAGTTGAAGGCGAAATCCACGCCGAACTCCCGCGGAGCGCCCATGTTGGCGATACCGAAGGAGGGTGTAAACCACTGCTTCTGCATGAAGTACTCCTTGTCGGTCAGGTTGCGTCCGTACAGCCCGACGGTCCATTGTTCATTGGCCGGCGTCCACGACATCTTGGCATTGAGCAAGGTGATCTCGCTCACCAGTTCCTGGGGGAAGTTGGTGAAATTGGAGACCTTCGAGCTGCTGTGCGTGACCTGCAAAAACAAGTCTGCCACTCCACTGGCTACGGGCAGGCTGTAATTGGTGCTGATGTTGCCGCTCCAGCGAGGGGCGTTCGTCAACGGGTTGCCGGCAAAGCTGACCGGTTCCAGCGCGCCGGTGACCGGGTTTGGTGCCTGGGTGTCGTACTCGTCGTATTCCGCATCCAGATAGGCGACTGCGAGGTTCACCAGCCAGCTGTCGGAGAAGTAGGAGGTGACTTCGAGTTCGGCTCCCTGTGAGGTGGCCTCACCGGCATTCTGGATTGTTGCGCTGTTGGCGCCACTCGGGAACGTGATGTTCTGAGTGACCTGCATGTCGGTGTAGTCGTTGTAGAACAGCGCGAGGTTGGCTCGCACGTTGCCGTCCAGGAGGTCCGCCTTGACGCCCAGCTCAATGGTGTCCAGGTACTCAGGATCGAATGGCCCGATGTCCTCCGGGAATGCGATACGACCCACAAAGCCGCCGGACTTGAACCCGCGAGCGTAGTACCCGTAGACCATGGTGTTGTCATCAAGGCTGTAATCCAGCCCTATTTTATAGCCGATCTCGTCCCAGCTATCCTTGCCCTCGGCTCGAACCAGACTGCCCGGAATTTGCGGGTCGTCAAAGCTGGCCAAGCCGCCTGGGGTGGTGGTAAAGGTCAGGGCCGTGGTCGACACCGCCTCGGTCTCTTCGTGTGCATAGCGCAGGCCCGCCTGCAGGGTCAGGCGATCGCTAAGGTCATAGTATGCCTGGGCGAACAGCGACGCGGTCCAGTTTTCCTGTGACTGGGTCTGGGGTTGCCCCAGGCCGGGTGCAAACCCGTCGAGCGTGCCGCCCTGATCCAGGTCATATTCCTGCGCCAGGAAAAAGCCACCGGCCACCATGCGCAGCCGATCGGAAATATCAAAACTGTTGCGCAACTCCTGGGAGAACTGCCAGTGCTCGATATTTCTGCGGGTTTGCAGCAGTTGCAAGGTTGTCGCGTCATCGTCGCTGAACAAATCATGGTCGTATTCGCGATAGTTGGTGATGGAGACCCAATCGCCTATCGAGGTATCCAGATTCTGCGTCAGTGTCAGGCTGTAGGTATCCCGGTGATTCTGATCCGGCAGTCCGGCACTCTGGCCGCGCTCGAAACGGGGCTCGCCTCCGGTTTCGCCGGGGACGAACAGTACCTGGGTCTCGTCCGAAATGTTCAGGTTGGTCTGAGCCCCATTGCGGGTGCGGACATACTCGCCGATCAGGGTGGCATCGTAATTGTCCCGGTCATATTTCAGATAGCCACGCAGCGAGGTGACGTCCTGGCTGCCCAGATCCTGGCCGTCCAGGAGGTTCTTGAAGTAGCCGTCGTGACTGGTGTGCAACATGCTGACCTTGCCGGCAACGCTGTCTGTGATGGGGAAGTTATAGGCGAGATTGACATCCATGCGACCATAGTTCCCAGCCACTACCTGGGCCTCACCGCCATGCTCGCCGGTAGGCTGTTTGGTCATCACGTTGATGACGCCCCCGGTGGTGTTGGCCCCAAACAGTGTGCCCTGTGGTCCGCGCAGAATCTCGACGCGCTCAATATCAAACAGTGACAGCAGGGCGGCGGTATTGACTCCCACAACGACACCATCGACCACGACGGAAACCGTCGTGCCCACATAGGGATCGGCGTCGTTGACGCCTACGCCGCGTATGGAAAATACAGCTGAATCCGGTGAGTTGGAAAAGGTGTTGATCTGCACGTTTGGCAGCGAGTTGTTCATGCCCGTCAGGCTGGTGATATTCTGGCTGGCGATCACGTCGCCGGTGATGGCGGTCACAGCTATGGGTACATCCTGGATACTCTCCTGGCGTTTCTGGGCTGTCACCATCACTTCTTCCAGGCGTCCACCTTCCTGAGCACTGGCGCCCATGGTAGCCATCAATGACAGGGAAACAGCCGAAAAGAGCAGTTTTCTCGGTAGTCCTTGGTGTTTGGTTGCGGTGTCTCTCACGGGTGAATCCTCTCTATAGTTATGGGGATGCCATTTAAAAACAAACATGACGGTCTTTAAATTAGCTGTGTTTGCACTTGCTGTCAATCAGGCGCGGAGTTGCTCTCCCTGGGGTTAAGCCAATGCCTGGAGGCCCTGTAGGGCCCGCCGCCACGAAAAGCGTTGCCATTGATCTGCAGGTTGGGCCAGGCGCTCAGCGATCAGCCAGAGCACCAGCGGCTGATGCCCCAGGCCGCAATGACTGCCGTAGACGCGGATGTTTTCCGCCAGGGCTCCCTGTTCTGCAAGACAGGCGCGCCAGTTAACAATGCCGTCAAGGCGGGTATAGATGGCGCTGGCGGGAACTGGGGGTGCTGCTGCAATGTGGTTCAGGTGCTCGGGATGCTCCAACTGACCACTGATTCTTTGGTAGAGCTTGTCGGCGGTAGATCGGTGGGGAAACCTTACCGGCGACCCCAGAGTAATAATTGAGCGGATGCTGTCGGGCGCACGGTGCGCCAGAATCCGCGCATAAATCCCACCCAGACTCCACCCGATCAGGGTGGGTTTGTTTCCGGTCCGGTCGCAGACCTGCGCCACCCGTCTCAACAGCTGATCTTCTACCTGTCCCACGGGGCCGATGTTGCGACCCAGGCGCCAGTCGAAGGCCTGGTAGCCGAGCATCGCCAGGGTCCTGCGGAGCTTTAATGTGGACTTCCCGGTGCCCATGAATCCCGGGACTACGATAACGGGGTGGCAGTCACCACGGGGCAGCAGACTGTCCAGCAAAGGCATTGCGGCCATCGCGCCCAGGTACTCGATTAGCGCCCGCATCTCAAGCAGCGCCAGGATGCTCGAGGGTGGCCCCAGGCTGACTTCGGAGTCGGACATTGCTTGG
>JBLRXF010000226.1:0-5402 GCA_047920875.1 Haliea sp.
CCAGGGCAGCCCCTGTGGCACCAAGAGCCTGAAAGAAGTGCGCTGCGAAGAGATGTTCGGCATCGTCTGGTACAACCTTGACCCGGAGGCGCCGAGCCTGACCGATTTCCTCGGAGAGACCGTGGTAAGGGAGCTCAAGTCCCACCGGATGGAGGAGATGGTCCGGGTTCTGGACATGACGGTGGAGGCAGCCTGTAACTGGAAGATCATCACCGACAATTTCAACGAGGCCTACCACGTCAAGGTACTGCATCCAGAGCTGGTGCCATACATTGCGGCAGATCACGAGGACTGTCAGTTCGACCTGCTTCCCGGCGGCCATAACCGCGGCTGGTTCCCCTCCTTCATGCCCTCGGCTGAGTACAGCACCGATGTCATAGGCGAGCCTCTGGTGAGCATGGCGGCGGCCTGGGGTGTTGACAGCAACAATTATGTCGGGCGCGATAACTGGAAAAAGATCCGTACCGATATCCAGGCAGAAAAGCGGCGCCGAGGCGCCGAGCGCGGCTACCGGCACTATGAGCACCTTGCCGACTACCAGCTGACTGATTACGTGATCTACAATCTGTTTCCCAACAATGTCATCACTGTGGGGCCGGATGGCGTGCAGCTGCTGCGTCCACGCCCACATGCCACCGACCCCGCCAAGTGCCTGTTCGATCACTGGTGGCTGGTCAACAGGGTGGAGGGTCAGAGCATGACCCCGTCGCCGGCTGGCGGACCAGACCTGCCGGTAGAGGATGCAGAGCATGAACTGGTGGTCTACGGCGAGAAAACCCTGGGGACCACTGCAGATCAGGATCTCAGTGTGGCCAGCGCCCAACAGCGGGGACTGGGGTCCGCCGGATTCCAGGGCTATTACCTGCCCCACCAGGAGCGGCGTCTGCAGCATTTTCACGAAGTGCTCAATGACTATATGAAGTAGGGCCGGCCACAGCGCGCGGTGCAATGGATTTCAGATCATGATCAATGAACGCCTGAGCCTGTCCGATGCATCGTGGTTGCTGATGGAAAGTCGGGAGCGGCCGATGCACGTCGCGACCCTCCTGATCTACTCCCTGCCTCCGGGCCATCAACCGGACTATATGCATCAGCTGGTCGCCGCACTGCGGGGCTCTACCGATTTTGCCGACCCCTTCAACCGGCGCGTCGGCAACGCAGGACTGCGTTTTTTCGCCCCCGTCTGGACCCGCGACTTCGATCTCGACATGGAGT
Source organism: Haliea sp. (assembly GCA_047920875.1). Taxonomy (GTDB): domain Bacteria; phylum Pseudomonadota; class Gammaproteobacteria; order Pseudomonadales; family Halieaceae; genus Haliea. The sequence goes on from JBLRXF010000226.1 coordinate 1,216, forward strand.
TTCATGTGCGCCACCAGGCGCTGCCCAGCCCCGGAGGTGAGCGGGAACTGGGGATGCTGATTTCGCGTTTACACAGCAACCAGATGGACTTCAATCGACCCTTGTGGGAGTACCACGTGATCGAGGGGCTGGAGGACGGCCGCTTTGCGGTCTACTTCAAGATGCACCACTCCATGGTCGACGGCATTGCTGGTATTCGCATGCTGCAACGCTCCATGTCGACCGATGCCACCGACACCCAGACCCCGGCATTGTGGTGCGCCCACGCGGCTGCCGAGCGGACCGAGCGCAGGCAGACGCGCTCCCTGCTCGGGAACATGCGGGCACTTTCCAGAAGCGTACGCTCGCTGGCACAGGTCGGAAAGCGACTGGTCAGCATGGCACAGGCGGCCCGTGATCCCAGCGACCCCGCCATGCTGCCCTTTCAGACACCAACATCCATTCTCAACCACCGCATCCACGGCCAGCGCCGTTTCGCCACCCAGCTTTACGAATTCTCCAGGATCCGGCACCTCTCACGAGCGGCAAACTGCACTGTCAACGACATCATTCTTGCGCTGTGCAGCGGCGCCCTGCGGCGTTTTCTCAAGGATCTGGGAGCGCTGCCGGGACGCTCGCTGACTGCAGGTATTCCAGTATCTCTGCGCAGCAAGGATGATGAAGGCGCGGGCTCGGCGGTGAGCTTCATTATTGCCGACCTTGCCACCAATATTGCCGATCCGGAGCGCCGGTTGGGGGTAATTGCTGCCTCCACCCGCCGCGCCAAGGCCCTGATGCAGGACATGCCGCGCGATGCCATCGAGAAGTTCTCGATGGCGATGATGACGCCCTACAGCCTGCAGATGGTAGCCGGCCTGGAGGGCAGAACCCGACCGGTATTCAATGTCACTGTTTCAAATGTTCCCGGGCCCACGGAACCGCTGTATTTTCGCGGTGCACGGCTGGAGGCGATGTATCCGGTGTCGGCAGTGACCCACGGCCAGGCGCTCAATATCACCTGTTACAGCTACGCGGGGACACTGACCTTCGGCTTTGCCGGCTGTCGGGATACCCTGCCCCATATGCAGCGCCTTGCCGTGTACACCGGTGAAGCCCTGCAAGAGCTGGAACAGGTATTCGCGGCAGCTGCAGATGCGATTCCAGCTGCCGATACCAAGCGCAAAGCAACCGCCGCAAGGGCCAGGAAGCCTGCGGCTCGGCGCCGTCCCACCGGCGACCAATCTACCCAACCCTGAACTGTGGTCGGTGCGACTGGCGCCGACCCACTAGAGCGAGAGGATACATTGACGTGGTTACCATTACCTATATTGCGCACAACGGCACTACCACAGAAGTTAGCGCCGAGATCGGTTCAACGGTAATGCAGGCAGCTGTGGACAACGGAATCGATGGCATCGTCGCCGAATGTGGCGGCAACTGCAGCTGCGCAACCTGTCACTGCTATGTGGATGAGGCCTGGCGGGATGTCGTTGGCGAGGCAAACCCTATCGAGAAAGGCCTGCTGCCCTTCGCAATCGATCCCCGGGACAACAGTCGCCTCGGCTGCCAGATCGAGATTACGGAGCAAATGGACGGCCTGGTGCTGCATCTGCCCGAGGCACAATTCTAGGCCGATCCGCAGCCGCCACTGATGGGCGTGAAAAGCTTCTTGGTATTTTTTAACAAACAGAGTTGACGGTTTTTATTAAAGCACTTACTCTGGCGATTGCCATCCTCTAGGGCGGGCATATACCAATAACGATAATTGTCCGGCAAAGTCGGGCGCTGGAGGTTAATGCAATGTTTTTAGCAAACAGAACCCGTACCCTGCTGTCTTCTGCCGTGATTGTCGCTACCGGCCTTTCAGCTCAGGCGCAGGCCCAGATGGCACTGGAAGAAGTCCTGGTGACCGCGCGCAAGAAAGAAGAATCCATGCAGAGCGCGCCGCTGGCAGTGAGCGCTGTCTCCAGGGAAACCCTTGAGGCCTCCTTCCTCGGCAACGCCACCGGTATTGTGCAGTACTCGCCCAACCTGATCTTCGACGATATCTCAGCGGGTACGCCCGGCGGTGGCGGGATTTCGATTCGCGGCATCAGCTTTCAGGATGTCGAGAAGACCTTCGACCCCACCGTACTGATTCACGTCGATGGCGTGCCGCTGGGTACCAACAGCGGCAATGCAATGAACCTCCTGGATATCGAACGCATTGAGGTGCTGCGGGGCCCACAGGGCACGCTGTTCGGCAAGAACGCTGTGGGCGGCGTCATCAATATCCACCGTATCAAGCCCATCCCAGGCGAATGGGCCGGGAAGCTGCGGGGGCGAGCTGAAGAGCACGGTGCCTTCAGCGTTGAGGGACTGCTGAATATACCGCTGGGGGATACGGCTGCGGTCAAAATCAACCTCGCCCAGGTAGAACAGGCAGGCTATTACGACAACATCACTACAGGCGAAGAAGAAGGCGATTCGACAGAAGATCGCTTCGGCATCCACTTCCTCTGGGACGTCAATGACCGTCTGCGGGCAGAATTCCAGTACAACCGCTACGACATGGACGGCACTCTGGCGCCAATGTTGAGCATCAACGGCCCCCAAGCGGTGCTCTGTGCCGGCTTTGGCGCCTGCGCGGCGAGCCCCGACACGCCGCTGTCTGGGGACCGACGCAAAGGTGCGGGCGATCTGCGGCAGGACTTCGTACTCGACAGCCAGGACGCCCAGATTGACCTCAACTGGGAAATCAACGACAGCCTGAGCGCAGTGATGATTGCTGCATATCGCGAACTCGACGAGGAAAGCTATATCGATTTTGACGGCTCACCCATCGAGATTTTCCACGCCTACCGCCCCAACACCTATGAGCAAAAAAGCCTGGAGCTGCGAACCGATTACGACGCGGGTGGGCGATTTACCTTCACCGCGGGTTACTTCTATTGGAAATCAGAGCTCAAGGACTGGATCAACGAAACCGATATCTCCCTGTTTGTGGGGGTCCCGGTTGATGCCTGCGGTTTCGACACAGTAGGCTGCTCGATTCAGAACGCTACCGCCGAATCAGACTCGGATTCGGTATTCTTCGAGGGCGACTACCGGCTGACTGACCAATGGACAGTCACCGCGGGGGCGCGCTACATCGAGGAAACCAAACAGATCAATAAATCCGAGGTCTTGCCAATCTTTGACCTGGTGTCCTTGCCACCAACGGCGGGCAAGCGTACCGACGATGACACTATTTATCGGCTGGGACTGCGCTGGGAGCCAACCGACGATCTCATGACCTACATCAGCTACTCGACGGGCTTTCGCAGCGGGGGTTTCAGCATTCGCGCCAGCTCGCCCGAAATTGTGGCGGAGGGCTTCGAGCCGGAAACCGTCGACAATCTCGAACTGGGGCTCAAGACCACCCTGCTTGATCAACGGCTGCGTTTGAACCTCGCCCTGTTCCGGATGGAATATGACGACATGCAGCAGGAGATCAACATCCCCAGGCCCGGCATAGGTCAGGGCAACCAGGATGCGGTTCTCAACGTCGGCGCCTCCACCATCCAGGGTATCGAGCTGGATCTTACTGCGATACTGAGCGACTCTCTCAGCCTGGATTTCAACGCCGGCTACCTTGACGCCGAGTACGACGAGTTCACCGGGCGCGTGTTTGCTGACGGCAGCCTCGATGACGACAACTCCTATTTACCCATGCGCAGGGCCCCGGAGTGGACCTATACCGTGGCACTGAACTACCTGCAGGATATCGGCAATGGCGAGCTCACCGGGCGCCTGTCCTATAACTGGCGCGACGACTATGCCGGCACCGTGACCAACTTCCCCGGCACACGTATTGATGCCTATGGCATCCTCGATGCTTCGCTGAGCTACCAGTTCGGCAGCTGGAGAGTGGGGGTGTTTGGCCGCAACCTCACCGATGAGGACCAATACAGTCATACCTTCGCAGTCGCGCCTGCGTCCGACGGCTCCTCACTGTTCGGCTTTGCGACCCCGCGGCCACCGCGCACTGTTGGCGCGGAAGTGACCTATCAATTTGGCAACTACTGAGTTTCGCTTGCGGAGCACGGGCAAGCCAGGCACCCGAGGCTCATTGAGCTTTACCCCGGCCCGATGGGCTGGGGTTTTTTATCCTCTTCCCAGTTGGCAAAGCCGCGTTAACAGGGCTCGCTGATTAGCCCACTGCAACTTCCACTTCGCCGTCGACCACC
>JBLRXF010000227.1:0-5387 GCA_047920875.1 Haliea sp.
GTCGTACAGGTAGTGGAAGCGGCGACGATTTTAGGCCGCTGTGGTGCAAACGCAAGCGCTAATTGCCGCCGCCCGGCATGGCCCAGCCTAACGCGCCAGTTTGGTAGTTTTCAACCTGCGCTGGTGCAGCTCATGACAGTAGCCCATGCCAGGCACTATATTACCCGCATTCCGCCTATGGATCAGCCATGCCTGCCCAGAGCGCCAAACAGTTTGCCACCGCCGGGGCCGAGAGGCGCCCCGACATCCGCATTGAGCGGGCGCTCCCCGCCGATCTGGAGGCCCTGCTGGCGATAGAAACCGCCTGTTTCAGCAGTGACCGCCTGTCCCGGCGCAGCTTCAAGCGCTGGCTGCGGCGCACGGACTGCGTGTTTCTGGTAGCACGAGACGGCGCGGCGCTGGCGGGCTATTGCCTGGTGCTGCTGCGCCGGGGAACCCGGCTGGCACGGCTGTATTCGCTGGCGGTGGCGCCGGGCTACCAGGGTCTGGGCCTGGCGCGGCGCCTGCTGCAGCAGGCAGAGCGCGATACCCGCACCACCGGCGCCCTCTACCTGCGTCTCGAGGTGGCCAGCAGCAACAGCGCCGCCATCGCCCTGTACCGGCAGCTGGGCTACGCCCAGTTCGGCCTCTACCACGATTACTACGAGGACCACGACGACGCCCTGCGGATGGAAAAGTGCATCCGTCCCTATGAACCTGGCGGCGACTCCCACGCCATTCCCTGGCTCGCGCAAACCACCCCCTTCACCTGCGGCCCGGCCTCGCTGATGATGGCCATGGCGGGGCTGGACAGCAGCTACCAGCCCACGCCGCTGGAGGAGATCGAGATCTGGCGCGAAGCCACCACCATTTTCATGACCTCGGGCCACGGCGGCTGCCACCCCCTGGGCCTGGCCCTGGCCGCCAGCGCGCGCGGCTTTCGCAGCGAAGTCTGGGTCAACACCCCCGGCCCGCTGTTTCTGGAGGGGGTGCGCGACGAGAACAAGAAGCGGGTGATGAACCTGGTGCACGACGCCTTCGTGGCCCAGTGCGAGCGCCGCGACATTCCCGTGCACTGCCAGGACATCGACCAGCAGCAGCTGGTGGAGCTGTTTGATGCCGGTGCCAATATTCTGATTCTGATTTCCACCTACCGCCTGGACAGCAAGAAGGCACCGCACTGGGTGGTGCTGTCGGGCTACGACGACAGCTGCCTGTATGTGCACGACCCGGAGCTGGACGACCTGGGCACGGCTGCGGCCACGCGGGACGCCAACAAGGCGCCGCTGGACTGCCAGCACCTGCCCATTGCCCGCGCCGACTTCGCGGCCATGAGCCGCTTCGGCGGCAGCCGCCTGCGGGCGGCGGTGGTCGTGCAGGCGGCCAAAGGCCGCCGCCGAGGAAAGACATGAGCGCAGACCCCAATTACCTGGCCCTGGTGCGCGAGCTGTCCGAGCGCATGGTGCTGGCCCAGCGCCCGATCCGCATTCTCGATGCGATCAAGTGGAACGGCGCGGTGCGCAAGGATTTCTTTGCCCGCGGCTGCCGCGAACTGCCGCAGATAGACCGCGACTTCTACCGGGAAAAAAACCCGCTGGACTTCGACCCTGCAGCCAAGCGCGCGGAATTTCAGGATATCGAGCGGGATATTGCCCGCAAGCTGGGGCAGCTGAACCCGCTGGCCCAGATCATGCGCCGCATGTGCCGGGAATACCGCAGCGTGGTGCAGATGCTGGAGGCGCGCGGCGAAGCGGATTTCGGCACCATCTCGGTCGACCTGTACGGTTCCGCCAGCGACGTCTTCCACGCCGGCGACCCCACCCTGGCGGATCTGGGCACGGTGATGGAGGGTACGCTGACCAACCTGCTGCAGAATCAATCCATGCAGGAGGCGCCCAAGGATATTGCCGCGGAACAGGCGGTGGAGATGCTCAACGATCGTCTGCTGCGGGTGTTCCCGGACGCGGGCATCCGGGTGCTGTTGAATGACCAGATGACCGCGGATGCCGCCGCCGGCTCGGACTATCTGAAGATTCGCAGCGACGCCCGTTTCAACCGTCTCGACATCGACGTGCTGGAAGTGCACGAGGGCTGGGTGCACCTGGGCACTACCCTGAACGGCAGCGCGCAGTCTGCCTGCACCTTCCTCGGCAAGGGCACGCCCTCGGCCACCACCACTCAGGAGGGGCTCGCGGTACTGACCGAAATTCTCACCCTGCGCTCCAGCCCCTCGCGCCTGTACCGGCTGATCAACCGGGTGCGGGCGGTGACCCTGGCGGAGGACGGCGCCAATTTCGTTGAGGTGTTTCAGTACCTGCGCGAGCACGGCATGGGCGAGGACGATGCCTGGAGCATTGCCATGCGCGTGTTCCGCGGCAGCACCCCCGAGGGCAAGCCCTTCACCAAGGACCTGGCCTACATGCGCGGCTTTGTACAAACCTACAACTTCCTGCGCCTGGCCATGAGCGAGGGCCGCCTGGACAGTCTGCCGGTGCTGTTTTGCGGCAAGATCACCCTGGAAGACATCCAGACCTGGCGCCTGCTGATCGACGAGGGGGTGGTGCAGGCGCCGCGCTTCGTGCCGCCGCACTTTGCCGACCTGCAGGGTCTGGCCACCTGGATGAGTTTCTCGCGCTTTATCGCCTCGCTGAACTTCGACCAATTGCAGGCGGATTACGGCGCCCTGCTCTAGCGCCCACCCGCGGCGGGCATCCGCTGCAGCTGCTGGCGCAGGTGCCGCAGCTGCTGCTGGCGGGCGCTGCCATCCAGAGCACCCGGGGCATAGGCCAGCTGCTCGAAGCCCGCGGTAAAGTCCCGCGCCCAGGCCCCCAAGGCCGGGTCCGCCGCCGCCACCCGTTGCGCAAACCCCCGCGGGCCCTCGCCGCGGGCCCGGGGCAGTCCCCGGCGGGCCAGCCGGGCACAGAAGGCCAGGTACAGTTGCTGCGCGGGGTCCAGGGGCGGGCGCCGGTGCCTCCCCAGCAGCAGCCAGGCCACGGGTACCAGCACCAGGGCGCCGCTGGCGAGGATCACAATCACGAAGGTCTGGGCGCGCACGCTGCCGAACAGGTCCTGCAGCAGGCGGTACTGCTCTTCGCTGTTGAAACCCACCACCCAGCTCTGCCAGCGATAGGTCAGGGCGTCATAGCGCAGCCTCAGCATGTTCACCCAGTTCACCCCCCGGAAGCGCAGGGGCGACAGGGGCGAGTTGGCGAGGAAGCTGCCCTCCCCGGCCACCGCCTGCTCCAGCCCCAGCTCGATCCGATCCGGAGACACGGCACCGGTGGGGTCCACCCGCACCCAGCCCTGCCCCGCCAGCCACACCTCGGCCCAGGCGTGGGCGTCGAACTGGTGCACGATCACGGTGCCGTTCACCGGATTCACCTCCCCGCCCTGATAGCCGGCAATCACCCGCGCCGGCACCCCAGCTGCGCGCATCATCAGGGTGAAGGCGTAGGCGTAGTGTTCACAGAAGCCGCGCCGGGTGGCAAACAGGAACTGGTCCATGGGGTGCTGGTCGGTCAGCAGCGGCGGCTGCAGGGTGTAAACGAAGTTCTCGCGGTTGAAGTAGGCCAGCACCGCGTCGACAAAGGCCGCGTCGCTGGGGCTGTCCGCCCGCAGCTGCCGGGCCAGCGCGCGGCTGCGCGGGTTGCTGCCCTCGGGCAGGGCCAGCTCCGTGCGCCGCCGCCAGTCCGAGAGCTCCAGCTCCAGCGGCGTCTGCGGCCAGCTGCGAACGGTGTAGCGCAGCTGCTCTTCCACCTCCACCGGCGAAAACAAGCGAAAGTCCGGCGTTGCCAGCACCCCCGCCTGGCCCGAGCGCGCATAGCGCAGGCTGTAGAGCCAGTTCTGCTGGGTGGGCTGCAGCAGCACCGAATAGGACAGCGCCGGCCCCACCGGCTCGGTGGCCGGGGCCCGCAGCTGGTCCGGGGGCAGCTCCTGATAGCGCAGGCTGCGCCAGGCGCCGTCATCCAGCACGCTGAACACCAGCCCGCGCCAGTACAGCTCCGAGCGCGGCGGCACATCGCCCTCGAACAGGGCCCGAAAGGCGACCTCCCCGGACTGGCTGAGACTGGAGATATCACCGGGCTTCATGAAGTCGCTGACCCCGGTCCTCGCCGCGTGGCTCTGCACCGGCACCGTCCACAGCGGGCCAATGCGGGGAAACAGGAAGAACAGCACCAGCATCAGCGGGAAGGCCTGGGCCAGCATCAGCGCCGGCAGGCGCAGGCTGTCGAGGCGGAAGCGCTGTTCACCGGGGCGGTGCAGGGCCACCAGGGCGGTGGTGACCAGCAGCAGGGTGAACAGCGCGTACAGCACCAGGAGCAGATCCTGAGTGAACAGGAAGGCTGTCACGCAGATAAAGTAGCCAAGGAAGATCACCACGTAGGCATCCTTGCGTTTCACCAGCTCCAGCAGCTTCAGCGCGAAAGCCGTCAACAGCAGGGCGACGGTCGGTTCCAGACCGAGCAGATTGCCGTAGCTCAGGAAGATGGCGGCAAAACCCGCGCCAATGAGCGCCAGGCGGGTCCAGCGCCCGGGAAAGGACAGCCGCCCCTGGTACACCAGCAGGCGCCAGACCGCGGTCAGCAGGTACACCAGCACCACCCACACCGGCAGGCGCCCCAGATGGGGCAGCAGCAGGGCAAACTGGCTGAGGATAATCCACAGCAGAGCATTGCGCGGGATCAGGCTGGCGGCGCCCCCAGGCCCCTTCACAGCGGCGCCCCTCCCAGGTCAAACAGTGCCAGCGCCGTCAACACGTCCTGCAGATGCGCCTCGCCGCTGGCAGGTGGAATGTCCGTGCCCGGCAGGCGCAGGCCGTACTCCTGGCCACCGCGCTCAAACGCCAGCGCCCAGTGGCACAGATGCGAGAGGCGCTGCTCCTTGGGAAGGCCGGGGAAGGCATCCCAGCTCAGCCAGGCACTGCGCTCGACAAAGGCGGCATAGTGCTTGCTCTGCAGGCCCTGGCCCTTGGCCAGCCCCTTCCAGTGCACCTGGCGCAGGGAGTCGCCGCGGCGGTATTCCCGGAAGCCGTAGAAATCCTCGCTGCCGGCCAGCGCCAGCGCCGTGCCCTCGGGGCTGTCCGTGGCGGCGCCGGGCGGCTCCGGCGAGGGCAGCGGCTGGGGATAGACCAGCGCCCGCAGGTCCAGGTCCACCCAGGTCCAGCAGCGCAGCAGGCCCAGCGGATAGCGGCTCTCCAGCAGCAGGCGCCCGGGGTGATACCAGCCGCGCTGGCCCACCGGCACAAACAGGCGCAGCTCGACGCTGTCGCGGTCGGTCAGGCTGACCAGAACGTCACCGCCCCCGGGCCAGGCCAGGCGCAGCCCGTAATGGGCAGCGCGCCGCCCCCGCTCCAGGCGCAGGGTGAATTCGCTCTGCTGCCCGGGAAAGGCGGCGCTCGCCGCCACCGC
>JBLRXF010000228.1:0-5372 GCA_047920875.1 Haliea sp.
GGCGCACTTTGGCGCCAATGCCATCCTCGCCGTGTCCCTGGCCGCCGCCAAGGCTGCGGCCCAGGCGCGCAAGTTGCCTCTGTACCAGCATATCGCCGAGATCAATGGCACTTCCGAGCTCAGCATGCCAGTACCGATGATGAACATTCTCAACGGGGGCGAGCATGCGGACAACAACGTCGATATCCAGGAATTCATGGTGCAGCCCGTGGCTGCGCCGACCTTTGCCGAGGGTCTGCGGGCCGGTGCCGAGATCTTCCAGCAGCTGAAGAAGGTGCTGGCCTCGCGCGGGCTCAGCACTGCGGTGGGCGACGAGGGTGGCTTCGCGCCCAACCTGCCCTCCAATGAGGCGGCACTGGAAGTGATCGCCGTGGCTATCGACAAGGCAGGCTACAGGCTTGGCCGTGACATTACCCTGGCCCTGGACTGCGCCGCGTCCGAGTTCTACCGCGATGGCGTGTACGACCTCGCGGGCGAGGGCAAGCGCTTCAGCAGCGAGGAATTCACCGACTATCTGGCGGCCCTGGCTGCCAGCCACCCGATTGTCTCCATCGAGGACGGGCTGGATGAGTCCGACTGGGACGGCTGGAAACTGCTGACCGAGAAGATCGGCGACCGTGTGCAGCTGGTAGGGGACGATCTGTTTGTCACCAACACCCGCATCCTCAAGCAGGGCATAGAACGCGGCGTGGCCAATTCCATCCTGATCAAGTTCAACCAGATCGGCAGCCTGTCCGAGACCCTGGACGCCATCGCCATGGCCAAGGCGGCCGGCTATACCGCGGTGATTTCCCACCGCTCCGGCGAAACCGAGGATACCACCATTGCCGATCTGGCCGTGGCTACGGCGGCCGGCCAGATCAAGACCGGCTCCCTTTGCCGCTCGGACCGCGTTGCCAAGTACAACCGCCTGCTGCGCATCGAAGCTGAGCTCGGCGGCCGCGCCCCTTACCGCGGCCTCGCCGAGATCGCCGGGCGGCGCTAGGCCGGTCTCGGCAACGCTGGCCCGGCGCCGATGAGATACCTGCTGCTGGCACTTGTTGTTCTGCTGGGCGTTCTGCAGTACCGGCTCTGGATTGCCGACGGCAGCCTCGCGGAAAAGCACCGGCTGCAAGGGCAAGTCGAGGAGCAGCGGGCCGTCAACCGCCAGCTGGAAGCTCGCAACGCCGTGTTGGAGCGGGAAGTGCTGGACCTGCAAACCGGTAACGAGGGGCTGGAGCAGCGTGCCCGGGAGCAGCTTGGCCTGGTACGCAAAGGCGAGATGTTTTACCAGTTCGTCCCTGAATCCGAACGCCCCGTCGCCACCGTGGGTAGCGACGAAAGTCGCGAGGTGGGTGCCTTGACAGCAAGCGATCTCAATGCGGAAACCGAAGTGGAATGAGACCTGAGGTGCGCTGCTGGGGTGTTATACCTGCCGCTGGCGTCGGCGCCAGAATGGCGGCGTCACTCCCCAAGCAGCATCTCGAGGTGATGGGCAAGACCGTGTTGCAGCACAGTCTGGATGCGCTGCTTGCCGTCAACGCGGTCGATTCTGTGGTGGTCGCTCTGGGAGCAAACGATCCGCGAGCCCCAGCCCTGCGGGCCCAGCCCCGGGTTCACCTGGCAGTCGGCGGTGCGCGGCGCGCAGATTCCGTGTTGGCGGCGCTGCGGGCCCTGCAAAAAATTGCACAGCGGGATGACTGGGTGCTGGTCCACGACGGGGCCCGCCCCTGCCTGTCCCCTGCGGACGGTGAGCGCTTGGTCGCCACGGTTCTGGCGAGCGGCACTGGCGGCCTGCTGGCAGAGCCGGTAGTGGACACTATCAAGCGGGTTGCCGTCGATGGCCGGGTGCTGGAGACAGTGGATCGCAGCGAGCTCTGGCGCGCCCAGACCCCGCAGATGTTCCGCCTCGGCGAACTCACCGACGCGCTCGAGCGGGCGCTGCTCGCGGGCGCGGTGATTACTGATGAAGCTTCGGCCATGGAATGGGCCGGCTACCCGGTGATGGTGGTGCCCGGGTCCTCCCGCAATCTCAAGGTGACGCTGCCTGAAGATCTGGCACTGGCGGCGTTTTATCTCGGCAAGCCGACAACAGGATAGCGGGCATGCGCATTGGGCACGGTTTTGACGTACACCGGTTTGGTCCCGGTAGTGAAGTCATACTTGGTGGTGTGGCCATTCCCCATGGCCAGGGACTTGTCGCACATTCCGATGGTGACGTGCTCGTGCACGCGCTGTGCGATGCCCTGTTGGGTGCCATGGGGCGCGGCGATATCGGCCACCATTTTCCGGATACCGATCCGGCTCTGGCCGGGGTCGACAGTCGTTTGCTGTTGCGCAAGGTGGTAGAACAGCTGCGGGTCGAAGGTTGGGCGTTGGCGAACATGGACGCCACCCTGGTCGCCGAGGCGCCGCGCATGGCGCCGCATGTTGCCGCCATGCGCGCCAACCTGGCCCAGGATCTGCTGGTTGCCGAGGGGCAGGTTAACGTGAAGGCCACTACCACGGAAAAACTCGGATTCACCGGTCGCGGCGAAGGTATTGCCGCGCACGTGGTGGTGCTCCTGATTGCCGAGGCAACGTGATCGCCACGCGGCCCCGGGTAGCAGCAGACCTGCCGGTCCGGGCGCTGATTCGCAGTGTCCCTGAAGACTTTGTGGTCAGGGAACAGCTTGGCTTTGAACCCGATGGCAGCGGTGAGCACGTTTTTCTGCACCTGCAGAAACGCGGCCTCAATACCCAGGATCTGTTGCAGAGGGTATCGGCTCTGAGTGGTATCCACCTGCGTGACATCGGTTACAGCGGGCTCAAGGACCGCCGCGCCGTCACCAGCCAGTGGGTCAGCGTACGCATGGCGGGCAAGCCGGAGCCGGACTGGCGGCAGCTGGCGGTGGCGGGGGAGGTGGAGTTGCTGGACCAGCGCCGCCATTCACGCAAACTCAAGCGCGGTGTGCATCGCAGCAACCGCTTCACCTTGCGGCTGGCCGCGCTGCAGGGCGACATCGGGGCTCTGGAGGAACGCCTGCAGGCTATACAGCAGCAAGGCGTACCGAACTATTTCGGCGAACAGCGTTTTGGCCATGGCGGCGCCACCCTCGCGCAGGCGCGGCAGTGGCAGCAGCGCGGGGCGCGCAAGCTGTCCCACAGCAAGCGCGGCCTGCTGCTGTCCGCCATGCGCGGGCACTTGTTCAACATGCTGTTGGCGCAGCGGGTGCTGGAGGGCAGCTGGAACCGCCTGCTGCCCGGGGACGTCTGCATGCTACAGGGAACCCGCAGCCTGTTTCCCTGCGCGACAGTGGACGCGGACCTTGCCGCCAGAGCGATGGCGGGGGACGTGCACCCCGGATTGCCGCTGTGGGGCCGTGGCGAAGTTCTGCAGGGCGAGGCGCAGCTGTCCAGGCAGGTGGCCCTGCTGGCCCCGGAAGCGGCACTGTGCCAGTTCCTGGAGGACGCCGGGCTGAGCCTGGCTTACCGTCCTGCACGGCTGCTGCCGGATGACTTTTGCTGGCAGTTTTGTGATGATGGCGCGCTGCAACTGGGGTTCAGTTTGCCGCCGGGAAGCTACGCCACCGCAGTACTGGCGGAGCTGGCGGACTATCGGGAGATGCATGGGGAGAGTGGTAAGAGCAGTGAATAGTGTGGATCTCAACGGCATTGGCATGACCTCCCGACGCACCCGCGAGCGGCTGGTGCAGCGCCTGGTAGATCAGGGTATCAGCAGCCAGCGGGTGCTCGATGTCATGCGCACCACACCCCGGCATCTGTTCCTTGATGAGGCCATGGCGCACCGCGCCTATGAGGACACAGCCTTGCCTATCGGTTTCCAGCAGACGCTGTCCCAGCCTTATATTGTCGCCCGCATGACCGAGCTTTTGTTGGAACACGGTCCCCGAAGCCGCGTGCTTGAGGTTGGCACCGGCTCCGGCTACCAGACGGCGGTGCTGGCCCAGCTGGTGGAGCAGGTGTGGAGCGTGGAGCGTATCAAGCCCCTGCTGGACAAGGCCCGACCGCGCCTCCGGCAGCTCAAGCTGCGCAACGTCACTCTGCGCCATGCGGATGGTGGACTTGGCTGGGAGGATGCCGGTCCCTTCGACGGTATTCTCAGCACCGCGGCACCCGAGCGCATCCCCGAGGAACTATTGCGGCAGCTCGCACCCGGAGGCTGCCTCGTGATTCCCGTGGGGGGGGCTAACCAACACCTGCAGGTAGTCACCCGCACCGGCGAAGGCTTCGATACCCGTATCGTGGAAGCCGTGCGTTTTGTGCCCCTGCGTTCGGGCACGGTGAAGTAGTGACGTCCTTTGGTGTTTATCTGCGCGGCCTGCTGATGGGCGCCGCGGATATCGTTCCCGGTGTGTCCGGGGGGACCATGGCGTTTATTACCGGAATCTATGACCGCCTGCTGGGCAGCATTCGCGCGTTTGACCTGCACTGCCTGCGACTGCTCTCGCAGGGGCGGATAGGCGACGCCTGGCGGTACGTGGACGGTGGCTTTTTGCTGGCCCTGCTGTTGGGTATTTTCACCAGCGTTCTCTCGCTCGCGCGCCTGGTCTCCTGGCTGCTGGCGGACTATCCGGTGCCGCTGTGGGCATTCTTTTTCGGCCTGATCCTGGCGTCGGCACTGGTGCTGTTACGCCAGGTGACTCGCTGGACCCTGGTCCGGGTGACCTGCCTGCTGGTCGGGCTGTTGGTGGCGGCGGGCATCGCCCTGTCGCCGGTGGTCGCCCTGGCACCGGGACTACCGGGTATTTTCATCGCCGGCTTCATCGCAATATGCGCGATGATTTTGCCGGGAATCTCCGGCAGCTTTATCCTCATTCTGCTTGGTATGTATGGCCCGGTTCTCAATGCGGTAAAAAACCTCGAGCTGGAAGTGATGGCGGTATTTGCCCTGGGCGCCGGGCTGGGGTTGATGTGTTTCTCGCGTATTCTGCACTGGCTGCTGCATCACTATCACATGGCGACAATGGCGCTCTTGACCGGCTTTCTGTTGGGGTCCCTGCTGGTGGTTTGGCCCTGGAAGCATGCCCTGGATTGGGTGCTGGGTAGCGACGGCGAGTTGCGCCCTGTGCAGCAGGTACCGGTATGGCCCTGGGACTTCGCTGCAGAAGCCCTGCTGCTGCCGTGCCTGGCGCTAATGCTCGTCGGCTTTGCGCTCGTGTGGCTGGTAGACCGGAGATGGGGTGATGGCTGAACATCCGATGGCTGCAGGCGGCGCAGTTCTGCGCCCGCTGGCGTTGCCGCTTCTGCTTTTGACACTGCTGCTTGCAGGCTGCGCAGGTGGCGCCCGTGCACCTATCGAAGACCGCCATGCACCTGCGCCTGGCGCGGTGCCGGCAGCCAATGCCTACGTTGTCCAGCGCGGCGACACCCTCTATTCCATCGCCTTCCGC
>JBLRXF010000229.1:0-5257 GCA_047920875.1 Haliea sp.
CCCGCAGCATCCGTCCTTCCGCCCGCGGCGAACTGGAAATTACCGACGTCAACAAGGCCTACCTCGCACGCGGCGATCTGCGGGTGGAAGTCATGAGCCGCGGCACCGCCTGGCTGGACACCGGCACCCACAACTCCCTGCTGGACGCCGCCAACTTCATCCGCGTGGTGGAGGAGCGCCAGGGTCTCAAGATTGCCTGCCCGGAGGAAGTCGCTTTTCGCATGGGCTATATCGACGCCGAGCAGCTGCTGGCACTGGCGGCGCCGCTGGAAAAAAGCGGCTATGGACTGTACCTGCGGCAGCTGCTGGAGCAGGACGGAGTACTGAGCAATGACCTTTGAGCCGACGCCCCTGGCGGGGCTGTATCTGCTGCAACCCCGGGTCTTCGGCGACGAGCGTGGCTTCTTCCTGGAGAGCTGGAACGCGGCAACCTTTCGCGAAGCGGGCTTCGATCTGGACTTCGTCCAGGACAACCACAGCCGCTCGGCCCGGGGCATACTCCGCGGCCTGCACTTCCAGACTGAGCACCCCCAGGGCAAGCTGGTGCGGGTGACCTCCGGCGCCGTGTTCGATGTCGCGGTGGATCTGCGCCGCTCCTCGCCGACTCTGGGCCAGTGGTACGGAGTGGAACTCAGCGCGGCGAATCACAGGATGCTGTGGGTACCTCCGGGCTTTGCCCACGGCTTCTATGTGCTGTCTGAGTACGCCGATTTCCAGTACAAGTGCACGGACTACTATCACCCCGCCAGCGAAGTCTCCTTGGCCTGGGATGACAGCACGGTAGGAATTGCCTGGCCCATCCCCGCTGAGGCACCGCCCCGCCTGTCGGCCAAGGATGCTGCCGGATTGCCCTGGGCTGAGCTACCCCTGTTCGACTAGCTGACCGCCGGGGCGCTGTTCCCTGCCTGGCAAAACCCCCGTATTCGCCTATCCTTACCGGAAAAAACAACAGGGGGGATTGTTATGGCGACAAGCCTGGCCGGGTCCAGCCGGCTCACGTCTGAACGCCGGTTCTATCTAGGTATGGCCAGCGTCATGCTGGCGCTCGTCATTCTCGGTTTCGGCCCCAGCTACTATTACACACCCTTCGCTGAACGCCCGCCCATGCTGCCGATGACGCCGCTGGTGCACCTGCACGGCCTGATCTTCAGCCTGTGGCTACTGCTGTTCATCTGGCAGACCAGCCTGGTCTCGGCGGGCCAGGTGGCCCTGCACCGCAAAGCCGGACCCCTGGCGCTGCTGCTGTTGGCAGGCATGGTAGTGAGCAGCGGCCTGGCCGGGCTCCACGGTGTAGCCCGGGCCTCCGGGCCGCCGGACATCCCGCCCCTGTCCTGGCTCGCGGTGCCACTGCTGGCGATTCCCTTTTTTACCGGCTTTATCCTGGCGGCGCTGTACTTCCGCCGTAAACCACAGACGCACAAGCGGCTGATGCTGCTGGCGATGATTCCGATGCTGCCACCGGCCATCGGCCGCATGTTTCCGGGCCCGCCGGGGATGGTGGCAGGGCCGGCCCTCTTTATCCTGGCGCTGCTGGCCTGGGATCTGGCATCCAGTCGCCGCGTGCACCCGGCTACGGCAATAGGCGGCCCGCTGGCACTGGTCTGCCTGGTCCTGCCGATGCTGATCTGGGATAGCGCCGCATGGCTGGCTTTCGCCAGCTGGGCCAGCGGGTTGGCGGGCTGAACAGAGGCCAGGCAGAGAAAGCAGCAGGCCCGAGGCCAGGCACCGGAGCAACTTTCCCGGTACCATACGCAGCCGACTCTTCAACTCTGCAGGGACCACCATGACCAGGGATTATTTTGAGCTTCAGGGCAAAGTCGCGTTGATTACAGGCGCCTCCAGCGGGCTGGGAGTTCACTTCGCCAAGGTGCTGGCCGAGGCCGGGGCAAGCGTCGTCCTGGCGGCACGGCGCGCGGACAAGCTGGCTGCCGAGGTCGCGGCAATACGCGCAACCGGCGCCCATGCAGCCGCTGTGGCGATGGATGTCACCGACCCGGCCAGCGTTGACAGCGCCTTCGCCCAGATCGCCGAGGAGATCGGCAACATCGATATCCTGGTCAACAACGCCGGCGTGGCGGACGACCCGATCCGGTTTCTGGATACCGGCGAGGAGGAGTGGCACCGGGTGATCGACACCAACCTCAACGGCGCCTGGCGGGTAGCGCGAGCTGGTGCCCGGCACATGGTCGCGGCCGGAATCCAGGGCAGTATCGTCAATATCGGCTCGATCTACGGCCTGCGTACCGGCGCCATGAAGGTTGCCTACAACGTGTCCAAGACCGGCGTGGTGCAGCTGACCAAGGCCATGGCAATAGAACTGTGCCGGCAACAGATCCGGGTCAATGCCCTGTGCCCGGGCTGGTTCCTGACCGACATCAACCGGGACTACTTTGAATCCGAAAGCGGCGAGCGCTACATCAAGACCATTCCGGCAAGGCGGATGGGCGCGCTGGAAGACCTGACCGCGCCACTGCTGCTGCTCGCCAGCAATGCGGCGGGCGGCTACATGACCGGCAGCGTGTTGACGGTAGACGGCGGCATTGTCGAAGCGCCTATTTGAGCAGTTGATTCGAGACTAGCTGTGTAGCAAAGGCCGCCACCAGTCTTCGTTGGCCAGATACCAGTCGATGGTGCGGCGGATGCCTGTCTCGAAAGTCTCCGCGGGCGCGTAGCCCAGCTCCTGGCTGATCTTGCCCGCGTCAATGGCGTAGCGCCAGTCGTGGCCGGCCCGGTCCTCGACAAAGCGGATCAGGTCCCGGGCGCTGCCGCCACTGGCGGCGGGTGCCTGCGGAAAGCGTTGCGCCAGCGCGGGTTCTGCGTGGAACCGACGGTCCAGTTCGTCGCACAGCAGCTCCACAATGGCGAGATTGCGCCATTCATTGTTGCCGCCGATGTTGTAGGTTTCGCCGACGACGCCTTCCTGCAACACCCGCTCAATGCCACGGCAGTGATCCTCGACATAGAGCCAGTCGCGGATATTGCTGCCGTCACCGTAGACCGGCAGCGGCAGCCCACGCAGGATATTGGTCAGGCACAGGGGAATAAGCTTTTCCGGGAAGTGGTACGGGCCATAGTTGTTGGAGCAGTTGCTGGTGGTCACCTGCAGGCCGTAGGTATGGTGATAGGCGCGCACCAGGTGGTCGGACGCGGCCTTGCTGGCGGAGTAGGGCGAGTTGGGCTGATACTGCTGCGCTTCGTGGAAGCCCGGGGCCTCCGGCGCCAGCGAGCCGTAGACTTCATCCGTGGACACGTGGTGGAGGCGGTGAGGCAGCGGCTCGGCGCCGCCCAGCCAGTGCTCCCGCGCCGCCTTGAGCAGGCTGTGGGTACCCACGATGTTGGTTTCGATAAAGGTATCGGGGCCAGTGATGGAGCGGTCCACATGGCTCTCCGCGGCGAAGTGCACCAGCGTATCGACCGCGTGCTCCTGGAGGGTAGCGAGCACCTGCGGATAATCGCAGATATTGGCGTGCAAGAAAGTAAAACCTGCCGAGCCCTCGAGATCCGCAAGATTGGCCCGATTGCCGGCGTAGGTCAGCGCATCCAGCGCAACGATACGGTGATCAGGATAGTGCCGGCGCCAATAGTGGACAAAGTTGGCGCCGATAAAGCCGGCAGCGCCGGTCACCAGCAGGGATCTAGCCATCGCCGTGTTCCTTCAGGTCCTGCAACATGGCGCGCAATTGTACCCGCCAGTGGATCGGCGCAACAGCCAGGTCCCGCCAGCTCTGCTGCTTGTTCAGTACGCTGTACGCGGGCCGACGGGCGGCGGTCGGATAATCGCTGGCCGGGATCGGGCGCACCTCTGGAACGCGAGACAACAGGCCCGCTGCCAGCCCCTCCTCGGCAATGGCCACCGCAAAGTCATACCAGCTGCACACGCCCGCATCGCTCCAGTGATAAATCCCCTGCAGCAGCGGCCGGTCCACCGCGGCCCAGACTGCCTGCGCCAGACCACGGGCCCAGGTCGGGGTGCCAATCTGGTCGCAGACCACGCCCAGGCTGTCCCGCTCCGCCATCAGGCGCAGCATGGTCTTGACGAAATTGCCGCCAAAGCGCGAGTACACCCAGCCGGTGCGGACGATCAGCGCCCGGGGGTGCGCCGCCAGCACCGCGCGCTCGCCCTCCAGCTTGCTGCGACCATAGGCACCGAGGGGTGCCGGTTTGGCGTCAGGGGTGTAGGGGCGCCCGGATTCGCCGTCGAAGACAAAATCCGTGGAGACATGCACCAGCCCCGTGCCAGTGCTGGCGCAGGCCGCGGCCAGATGACCGGCGCCCTCGGCATTGATGCACAGGGCCAGCGCTTCCTCGCTCTCGGCGCGGTCAACCGCCGTATAGGCAGCCGCATTGAGGACCCAGTCCGGGCGCAGATCCCCGAGCGCCTGCCGCAGATCCTGCGGCCGGGTGATATCCAGCTCAGCCCGGCCCAGGCTGATCACGCGCATCCCCGCGGGAGCACTCAGCTGCAGCTCGCGGCCCAGCTGGCCGCCGGCACCGGTGATAAGGATGGTAGATGTCACGCAATCTCCTTGCTGGCCGCGACCCCGGCGGCGGGATATGGGGCCTATGGTAAGGGCTGGCGGCAGGGATTCCCAGCGTCTGCAGAGCGGCAGCGGGACCCGAGTCGCGCCCTGCAGACATGATCACAGAACGCACGTCACGAATCTGCAAGCATTGGTTTGTGCTTTGCCCGCTTTCGGGCTAAGGTTTGTAACAGAAGCATACGACTGGGGAAGGATCATGCGGAAATTTGTATCAATGGGTTCTGGTTACCGTTCAACGAGTACGCGCATCGCTGTCGGGCTTTTCACGCTACTCGCGGGTCACAGCGCCGTGGCGGGCACAGTTCCAAGTGGCACCATCACCTACGGCCCGCTGTCAGCGACCGCGGTGCCAACCATGAGCGGCTTTGCCCTGATCCTGCTGGCAGCCTTGATGCTGGTGGTCGTGGCGCGGGTACTGAAGTCACGGCAGCTGAACGGCACCCAGTTCATGCTCGCAGCGCTGGTAACCGGGGCCATCGCCAGCGGCGCCAGCGGTATCAAGCTGGTATCGGACGCCAATGCAATAGCCCTCCAGTCTGTCACACTCACTGACCCGGCGGGCGACACCTTGTCGTTGGACCTTGGACTCAACTGCGTCACCAACAAGACAGGAATAACCCAGCAGATTCTTGATATCCAGACAAATGCACCTAGTGCCAATGTCGGTGGCTTCACCAATGGGGGTTTTCAATGCCCTGAAGACACCCTCCCTAACG
>JBLRXF010000230.1:0-5224 GCA_047920875.1 Haliea sp.
CCTGCATCAGGGGCAGGCGCCCGACCAGCTCACTGGCCGCAACCCGCAATACCTGGGAGGCCTTGAAGTAGCGCAGGGCGTCCATCTGCGCCTCCAGGTCACCGGGCTGCAGCCGCGCCACCTGCTGCCGCAGTTCCGCCGCCAGCAGGGATTTGTCCGGTGCGGTGTAGAGGCTGCCGCGGTCCAGCAGTTCATCCAGCAGCACCGGGTGCCGCTCCAGCTGCTCCGCAATCCAGGGACTGGCGTTGCACAGCAGCACCAGCTCCGCCAGCGCCGGGGGGTTTTCCAGCAGCAGGGCCAGATAGGCGCTGCGCCGCAGCACGGCGGTGACAAAGGGCAGGGTGCGCAGCAGCGCCCGGTCGGGGTTGTCGGCCTCGGCGCAGGCGAGCAGGAGGCGCGGCATGAACTGCTGCAGCCGCTCCTGACCTTCTGCCTGCAGCGTCGCGACCCGGGTGCTGCGCTGCAGGGACTGCAAGCGCTCCAGACTGGCGGCGCTGTCACGGTAGCCGAGGCTGGTCAGGGCCGCCTCATCGAGATCGTCGCCCCAGGGCGGCAAGACATCGACAGCGCCGTCCTGATCCTCGTCAGGCACGGCAATCAGATCGCGAAAATGCGCCGCCACCCGCTCGCGATGTCGTTTGAGTGCCGCAAGGTAGCTGTCCCAATCCGCAAAGCCCATCACCGTTGCCAGCGCCAGCCGCGGCAGCGGCTCCGCAGGCAGCGCCTGGGTCTGCTGGTCCTGGTACCCCTGGATCGCGTGTTCGCTGTCGCGCAAAAACAGATAAGCGGCCCGCAATTCGGCCACTGCGACTGTGGGCAGGCAACCCAGGTCAGCGCATTCATCCAGCACGTGCAGCAGCTCACGCTGCTGCAGACCCAGATCGCGACCGCCGCGAATGAGCTGGAAGCACTGGGCAATGAACTCGATTTCGCGAATCCCGCCATGCCCCAGCTTGACGTCATCCTGCAGGCCGCGCCGGCGCACTTCACTGTTGATCATCTGCTTCATGCTGCGCAGGCTCTCGATCACTCCGAAGTCCACGTAGCGGCGGAATACGAAGGGACTCAGCATGGCCATGAGTTCGGCGCCGCGGGCTGCACTGCCGCTGATGGGCCTGGCCTTGATCAGCGCATAGCGCTCCCAGTCGCGACCCTGCTCCTGGTAATACTCCTCCAGTGCGGCAAAATTGAGCGCCAGCGAACCGCTCTCGCCGTAGGGCCGCAAGCGCATATCGACCCGAAACACAAAGCCGTCAGCGGTAATCTGGTCCAGCGCCGTAATCAGGCCCTGGCCCAGCTTGGTAAAAAACTCGGCGTTGCTGATGCTGCGGCGCTCGCCGTCGGTCTGACCGGATTCGGGGTAGACAAAGATCAGATCGATGTCCGAGGAGACGTTCAACTCCCGGGCGCCCAGCTTGCCCATGGCAATCACGATCAGCTGCTGCGCTTCGCCGCTGCGGCGGCCGCGGGGCACGCCAAAACGAGCCTCAAGCTGTTGCTGCAGCTGGGACTGGGCCTCGGTGATGCAGGTTTCAGCCAGAGCGGAGGTGTCCTGTACCGTCTCCAGAGTATCCGCACTGCGGCAGAAATCACGCCAGACAATACGCAGCATGTGGCGCGCGCGAAAGCGCCGCAGGACCGAGTGGAGTTCCGCGCCCGGCTGCGCCAGCGATTGCTGCAGTTCCGCCTGCAACTCCTGCGGCTGCAGGCTGCGCTGCAGCAGGCCGTCATCGAGAAGTGCAGCGAGCAGCCGGGGCTGGCGCCGAATCAGACCGCCGACAAACGGACTCACGGCCAATAGCCGGGCCAGCGCTGCTGCGGCTTCGGAATGGGCCGCCAGGGCGCTGTTCAGCTCGGCGATGGCTGCAGCGTCATGGTGGTCAAGCACATGGCGCCAGGCGGTTGCCGCAGCGGCCGCCAGCTCGGCGGGCAAGGTATCGGTGACAATCATCGCAGCAGCGGGTTCCTCTACAGTTATCAGGCGTCAAACATGGGCGCCACCCGCATGACCTCCTCGACGGTGGTCTGCCCGGAGGCAATCCGGGCGGCACCGGCCAGGCGCAGAGTGCGCATGCCTTCGTCCATGGCCACGCGGCGCAGCTCGCGCGCCTCCATCTGCGGGGTGATACAGGCCGCCACCGCGGGACTGTTGACCAGCAGTTCGTAAATGCCCTGACGCCCCACGTAGCCCGTGTTGCGGCAGATCTTGCAGCCCACAGGGCGCGCCGTGCGCTCGGGCGCAGGCAGCGTGAAGGGGTGCACAAGCTGCTGCCAGGCATCTACGTCCGTGGGGGCCAGCACCTTGCAGGCAGTGCACAGGATCCGCACCAGACGCTGGGACATGATTCCGCGCAGAGTGGCCTTGATCAGATAGGCGGGCATGCCCAGCTCCAGCAGGCGTGCAACCGAGCCTGGAGAGTCATTGGTGTGCAAGGTGGATAGCACAAGGTGGCCGGTGAGGGCGGCCTGCACCGCCATGTGAGCGGTCTCCAGGTCGCGGATCTCGCCGACCATGATGATGTCCGGATCCTGCCGCATCAGCGCCCGCACACCGGAGGAGAAATCCAGATTTATGCCGTGGTTGACCTGCATCTGGTTAAAGCTGCTCTCCACCATCTCGATCGGATCCTCGATGGTGCACACGTTGACCTCTGGCGTTGCCAGCCGCCGCAGCGTGGAATAGAGGGTGGTGGTCTTGCCGGAGCCGGTTGGGCCGGTGACCAGCACAATACCATTGCCGGCAGCGGTCATGTCCTGCCAGCGGCGCAGATCCTCGTCTTCCAGACCCAGCTCGGCAAAGCTCTTCTGCAGCAGTTCCGGATCGAAGATCCGCATGACCAGTTTCTCGCCGAAGGCCGTGGGCAGGGTCGACAGGCGCAGCTCAACCTCGCCACCGCCGTGGTGCGACCGGGTCTTGAGGCGGCCATCCTGGGGCCGGCGCTTCTCCGCCACATCCATGCGCCCGAGGATTTTGATGCGGCTGGTGACCGCGGCGCAGACCTGCTGCGGCAGTTCGTAGACGCTGTGGAGAACGCCGTCGATACGGAAGCGCACATGGCCAACATCACGGCGGGGCTCGATGTGGATATCAGAAGCCCGCTGCTCGAAGGCGTACTGCAGCAGCCAATCAACAATGTTGACTATAGGTTGGTCATTGGCATCGGGTTCCTGGGTGGCACCCAGTTCCAGCATCTGCTCCAGATTGGCCAAGCCAGGCACGGGGCCGAGGCTTGCACCGCCGCCCGAGGCGCCGCGCACCGAGCGCGCCATGCTGTAAAACTCAGCAGTGTGGCGAATAATGTCCCGGGGATCGGCCAGTACGCGGCGGATCCGCTTGCGCAGCACGTGCTCGAGGTTGCGCTCCCAGGCGCGAATCCAGGGTTCGGCACTGGCAACCACCACTTCGTCTTCGCTTACGCTCACTGCCAGTATCCGGTGGCGCTGGGCAAAGGCCCGGGACATGACCTCGCTGACAGCGCTGACGTTGATTTTCAGTGGGTCTATTGCGTAAACCGCCTGGTCGGTGCGTTCCCCCAGCCAATGCAACAGGGCCTCCATATCCAGCGTCTTGCCGGGGCGGGAAGGATCGGGCAATTTCTGCTCCGCCAGGAACACCAGCGGGTGCACGTTGCCAATGCCGAGCCTGGCGAGGCGCTCACGGTCTGCATCCGCGAGCCGGCCCGAGGCGTGCAGTTCGGTTACCAGGGAATACAGGTCCAGGGGCCGCTCCGCGTACTCCGGACCGAATTTCGCATTCATGAATCTGAGCCTCGCTGGGTCCATCCGCAGCTGTTGCGCCATGCTATCACAGCCATATGCTGCCGCCAGGGCAGGCTTGAGCCGTGTGACAGCAGCCAGACCCTCCCCTATACTTCGCGCCTGCATCCAGGGGAGGACGCCATGCCCAGCTCGAATCCGCTCAGCAATCTCTTCGGCAGGTCGCCGATCAGGCCCATTCAGGAGCACATGCAGGTTGCCAACGACGCAGCGCAACTGTTGCCTGTCTTTTTCGAGGCCTGCCAGAACGGTTCCTGGGAAGAGGCCGAGGCGATCTTTGATCGCATCAAAGAGGCCGAGCGGGCGGCCGACAAGCTCAAGCGCTCGGTACGTCGGCATCTGCCCAACAGCCTGTTCCTGCCCGTGCCCCGCACCGATCTGCTGGAACTGGTCACGATCCAGGACCACGTTGCCAACGCCGCCAAGGATATCGCCGGCCTGGTGCTGGGGCGGCAGATGCAGTTTCCTGGCGAGCTGGAACCACCGCTGCAGGAATTCGTCCGCGCCTGCACTGCTACCTGCGCGCAGGCCCTGGTCGCGATCCGCGAGCTGGACGAGTTGCTGGAGGTGGGTTTCAGCGGCCGCGAGGTGGTTCACGTCGAAGGCCTGATCAAGGAGCTGGACAAGCTGGAGGGCCGCACCGATAAACAGTCCCAGGCCCTGCGGGCCAGGCTGTTCAAACTGGAGCGAGACCTGTACCCCGTGGACGTGATGTTTTACTACAAGATCATTGAGCTGCTGGCGGGCCTCGCCGACTCAGCCGAGCGGGTTGGACATCGCCTGCAGATCGTGATGGCCAAATAGGAAATATCGATGGAGATTATTGCGGAATACGGCACCATTCTGCTGGTCCTGGCCTGCCTGTTCGGGTTTTTCATGGCCTGGGGCGTCGGCGCCAATGACGTGGCCAACGCCATGGGAACCTCGGTCGGCTCCCGGGCCCTGACCCTCAAGCAGGCCATTCTGGTCGCGATGATCTTCGAATTTCTCGGCGCCTATCTGGCCGGGGGCGAGGTGACCTCCACCATCCGCCAGGGCATCATCGACGCCGAATCCATGGAGGACCGTCCCGAACTCATGGTCTACGGCATGCTGTCGGCCCTGCTGGCCGCGGGTACCTGGCTGATGATTGCCAGCATCAAGGGCTGGCCGGTATCCACCACCCACTCGATCATCGGCGCCATCGTCGGCTTTGCGGCGGTCGGAATCGGCGTTGAAGCGGTGTACTGGGGCAAGGTCGGGACGATTGCTGCCAGCTGGATTATCTCGCCACTGCTTGCGGGCACCATCTCCTATGCGCTGTTCATGAGCGTGAAAATACTCATCCTGGACACCGAGAACCCCTTTCAGCGGGCGAAGAAATTCATCCCCGTCTACATGTGGATGGTCGGATTCATGATCTCCATGGTCACATTGGTCAAAGGCCTCACCCATGTCGGCCTGGACC
>JBLRXF010000231.1:0-1635 GCA_047920875.1 Haliea sp.
ATCAGCACCATATCGTCGGGGCTGGGCCGCAGGCCGGACTCTTCCCCTGCCTCCCGGGCCGCCGCCAACCGGGTGGCGGCTTCCTCATCGCCACCGGCCTGCTCCCAATCCTGTGGTTCCAGCGCGCCGCCGGGAAACACCCAGTAACCGCCGGCAAACAGCAGCGCCTTGTTGCGGCGCAGCAGCAGTGTCTCCAGTCCATCAGGCCCGTCTCGCAGCAGCACCACGGTGCTCGCGGGTCGGGCCTCGACAGTATCCGGGGCTTGATTATCCGACCGCGGGAAAAAACTGTCTCGACTCACGGTGCAGGCGCTTGCAGCAGGCTCTGCAGGGCGACTACCGTGGCCTCGACGCCCAGAGTAATAGCGGGCTCGGGCGCCACCTTGAACTGGGGCGAATGATGCGAGGGAACAGGCTCACCGCCGGCCGCGGCACGGGCAAAATCCTCCATCGGGGTACCACCCACGGCGAAGAAGGTGCTGGGTATATACGGGTCGGTGGTAAAAAAGCCGAAGTCCTCCGCACCCATGCCCTTGCGCTTGCCTTCCATGAATATCTGCTCGCCGAAGTGGCCGCCCCACACGCCCCGCAGCTGACGGGTGAGCGGCGCATCGTTCACGGTCGGCGGCACCGACTCACGCTCGGAGACGAGCACCTCCGGCAACTTGTCATCCGGCAGACCAGCTACCCGGCCCATGTTCTCCGCCACCCGGCGGATCCCCGCCAGCAGCAGCTCGCGGACTTCCGGATCATCATGCCGCACCGTCAGCTGCAGGTGGGCGCGGTCGGAAATGATGTTGTGCTTGGTACCCGCATTGAAAGCGCCGACGGTGACTACGCCGGCATCCCGCGGCGCCAGTTCCCGCGATACGACAGTCTGCAGCGCCAGCACGATCTGGCTGCCCAGCACCACCGGGTCAACCCCTTCGTGGGGACTGGCCCCATGCGCACCGATGCCGTGGACAATGATATCCACCGTGTCCGAACCGGAATACGGCGATTCCTCGGTGACCACCAGATGACCGGTTGGCAGCTGTGCGGCGACGTGGAAGGCCAGGGCATAGTCGGGCTGGCCGAAGCGTTGCCAGAGGTTGTCTTCCATCATGGTGCGCGCGCCGACGATGCGCTCCTCCGCAGGCTGACCAATAAGCATCAGAGTGCCGGACCAGCGCTCCCGCTGTGCCGCCATCAGGCGCGCGGTGCCCACCAGGCTGGTGATATGGACATCGTGACCGCAGGCATGCATCACGAATACTTCCTGCCCGGACTCATCCACCTGCCGCGCCCTTGACGCATAGGGCAGCCCCGACTTCTCCTCCAGCGGCAGGCCGTCCATGTCGGCGCGCATCATGACCAGCGGTCCCGGCCCGTTTTCCATCAGCGCCACCAATCCGGTACCACCGACGCCCTCGGCAACGTCGAATCCGGCGCCACGCAACTCCTCGGCCAGCCGCGCAGCAGTCTTGACCTCCATGCCGGACAGCTCGGGATTCTGGTGAAAATGCGTAAACAGGGAGCCAAGGTGGCGCTGGTAATCAGCGGCTATGAGATCAGCGAGTTCACTCGCCGGCGCCGGATTGGCGAGGATGGCAAGGCTCAGCAGGAGCGAGCCGAGAGAACATCGGTGGGCAACAG
>JBLRXF010000231.1:1645-5216 GCA_047920875.1 Haliea sp.
TGGGACATTCCGCTTAGAAGGTGACCCCTCTAGGCTACCCAGCGCAGCCGCCAATGGCAACCTCAGCGCAGGCCCAGCATCGACAGGTCGTAACCGAGACTGCGTGCCCGCTGCAGGGCTGCAGGCAGCTGCTCGGCGGAACGGGTCGCGAGCCACAGATTGATAGACCGCGTGCCGCTGCGGCAAAAGGCCAATGCCGGGCCCTCGGCATTGTCAAACGCCGTCGCCAGAGACTGTAGATCGGGCCCCGGGAAGTTCATCCCGCTGACCGGGTAGTGGACATAGGCGATGCCATGCTCCGCGGCTGCCGCAGCCATGGCCGCAGAGGTCGGCTGTCCTGGCGACTCGCCGTCGGGGCGATTATTGATCAGGAGCCTGTAACCGGCAGCGGCGATAGCCGCAACGTCCTCAGGCTCCAGCTGCTCCGACACGGCGACATCAGGCGTAATCTTGACTATGTTCACTGCTGACTCCCCCCAGCGCTCTGGGCATGGTTAACCTGACGGGCCGATGTATCCCACACTGCTAGCTGTCGCGCACGCGGTCGACACTGTCTCGCAGCAAATCTGCCCAGCGCCGCAGTATACGCTCAAATTCAGCGCGATTGGTGACACTGGTGGTCCACTGCAGCTGACCGTGCTCCACGCCGCGCCGACGGTCCACAACCCGACCCTGGACCTCGCCCGTCAAGGCGTCAACCAACTCCAGTTTCAGGGTCATCTCTCCAGCCGAGGTGGTATAAGAGCGGGTGCGGGTTGCGCCCTGCACATCTGGCGCGTGGATATCCAGATTGACGATTGAAGGCCGCAATATCAGTGCGTCCTCGCCATTGGGCGCCACCTCCACCAGGTCAACGGCCGGTGCGCGCTCCAGCGCCGCGCGGAAGTGCTCGTCACAGGCAGAAGCGATGCGCTGGCGGATGCGGTCTGCGTCCTCCTGACGCACGCGGGAGCTTACCGTGCGGCTGTCACGCTGCTGGTCGCGCAGCCAGTTTTTGCGGAAACTCACCTGACACTCGCTCAGCGCAAGGTGCTGGTAGTGCGCGAGGTCGGCGCCGGGGCGCAGGTACACTTCGGCGAAGTCGTGCCCGTCCACCCTCTGCAAACCATCATAGGTCAGCGCGGTCTCGCGGGAAAAATCGTTGCTGGTGCAGGCGCTGAGTGAAAGCCAGAAGGCGACTATCAGGCTGGCGCGAAGAGGACGAAACATGAGCTTACTCCAATGTCTGAAATTGTAGAAATGTAACCGGAGGCAAAGCGCCGGCCCTAGCGGATCAGGCCGAACTCGGCAGCCAGCAGGGCGATAATTTCCTGCCGGGGATCCTCCGGCAGAGCCAGCGGCTGACCAGTGATCTTCTCGGCAATACCCACATAGATGGCCGAGACTGCCATCAGCACCGACGCCGGCAGTTCGTTGTCCCGCGCCAAGGCCAGCCGCTCCGGCATCCGGTCCTTGTTGAGCAGGATATCCGGGTCCGGAAAGTGGTTCAGCAACAGTTGGCGGAAGCTCTCCTTGGAGTTCTCCACCACCCTGCCCTCGCGCCAGGCCGGGCCGTCCCAGATGCGCGAGGAATCGGGCGTTCCCACCTCATCCATGTAGATGAGCTGCTCCTCACCCGCAGCGTTGGTCGCGTAGCCAAACTCGAACTTGGTATCGACGAATATCTGATCCAGCCGGGCCAGTTCCCGGCTGATGACCTCGAAGCCCTCCCGCAGCAGCGTTTCATAGCGGTCCACATCCGCGGGCGAGCGGAACTGAAAAGCGGCGTAATTGGTGAGGATGTCGTTGCGCGTGATATTGACATCGTCCTGCTCTGGGACCCCGGGAATGCCCGGCAAAATCCCTTTGGTGGACGGCGTTATCAGCAGCTCCGGCAGCTTCTGGTCCTTCTCCAGGCCATCGGGAATGCGAATACCGCAGAAATCCCGTTCACCCCTGGCATAGGACCGCCACATGGAGCCGGTAATGTACTGGCGGGCAATGGCCTCAATCATCACCGGGCGGGCTTTCTGCACGATCCACACCAGTGGGTGCGGAATCTCGAGAATATGGCTGTCCGCGAGCCCCTGCTCCCGGAACAGGCGGAACCAGTGGTTCGAAATCGCGTTCAACGCGGCCCCCTTCCCGGGCACGCCCTCCATGCCACCCTCGCCGCGCCAGATACACTCGAAGGCCGAGATGCGGTCGCTGATCACCATGACGGCGAGCGGCGCGTCGGCCGCCACCGGGTAACACCGCTCCCTGATGAGCCGCGCGCTGTCGGCGGCATCCAGCCAGTACACCGACCTCACCTTGCCGGAGTGAACCGGGGCACCGGTGCGAATCGGCAGGTCGTTGTTGACCGCCAAAACCTTGTTCGCAAGACTCATGTCAGGTTCCTGGAGACGCTTGATGAGGCGCGATTCTAGCAGACAGCAGGGTTCCGGGGCACCTGCAACGGCAGGCACAGAGCCCGCAGGCAGGCGCCATCGCTGTCACCGGAACACCCGCTCCGGTAGACTGGTGCTTCGTACCGACCCCGGAGACACTGACAAGCCGATGAAGGCAAAATCTCTCGCGCGGGCCCTGTTGTGGACAACTCTGGGACAGGCTCTTCCTGCCCATGCCGACACACTCGCCAGCTGCGCCGCAATCGGCGACGGCGCCCTCCGTCTTGCCTGTTACGACTCGCTCGCGGCCGCCACCGAGACAGCAACGCAGCCTCTACCCCCGCTGATCGCGGCGCCCGATGAGCAGGCGGCTGCGCCGCTCGCGGAGGAAGCGATTGCACCGCTGGACCTTGCAGGGGAAGAGCTGCTACTGGGTATGCGCCTGGCCGAGGAAACGACCCTGGCCGGCAACGCCTGGGTTATCACCCCCCATCAGCGCAACTACTTGCTGCCGGTGACCTACAGTGACAATCTGAACAGGGACGCCTGGGCACTGCTGGAGCCAGAGGAAGCGATGGACCGGATAGAGGCGAAGTTCCAGATCAGCCTGAAAACCATCGCCTGGGAGAACGCCCTGGGTGAGGGCAGCAACCTGTGGGTCGCTTATACCCAGCGCAACTGGTGGCAGCTGTACAACGAGTCCTCACCCTTCCGGGAAACCAACTACCAACCGGAGGTGTTCCTGACCTTGGCCAACGACTTTCGCTTCTGGGGCTTCACCAATACGGTGATCGGCGGCGGCTTCAAGCACGAATCGAACGGCAAGGGCGGCGACCTCTCACGCAGCTGGAACCGGCTCACGGCAATGGCTGTCTTTGAGCGGCGGCGCATGGCGCTCAACGTCAGGGCCTGGTATCGGATTCCCGAGAGCGAGAGCGATGACGACAACCCCGACATTGAGCGCTACATGGGCCATGGCGACATCGCCGGCATCTGGAAGTGGCGGGACCATGAGTTCGGCCTGCGGCTGCGCAATAATCTGCGCAGCGAAAATCGCGGCGCGATGGAGCTGGAATGGACATTTCCCATCAACCGGCGCTTCAAAGGCTACATCCAGTATTTCAACGGCTACGGCGAAAGCCTGATCGATTACAACCAGAGCAATACCCGGATAGGCTTTGGGGTATCCATGACTGACATCC
>JBLRXF010000232.1:0-5204 GCA_047920875.1 Haliea sp.
GTGCCCAAGGTGCCAATGTGGGGCAATGGTAGCCCCCGGCTCCATGCATACCCAGATGACCCAGTCACCGGTTTCTTCGCTGAAGCGCAGCAGCTTTATCCGTGTCCCTGCACCCAGTTCCACGAAAGGGGCGTCTTTCAAGTTGACGATCAGATCGCCTTGCTTGGCGGGATCATGGGTAGCAGACATACAGGTGAACCTTTTATTTTTAAAGTTTAAGAAAATTCAAGAAAGACGTTAATGCTCACAGTCGCAATTGTCAATCAGCGTGAACGGCTCAATGCAACTGGAACACGTACAGCGCCTGCCCGCCCGTGGGCTGGTAGATATCCGGGCTCACTACCGCGGTCATGGCCCTGAATACGCCAATCCCCGTAGGCACCGCCAGATACTGCTTGCCATCGACCGCATAGGTCACCGGATAACCGTGCAGCGGCGCGCCCAGGCGCGTTTGCCAGACAAGCTCGCCAGTCTTGACATCAAAGGCCTTGAAATAGCGATCCAGGTCGCCAATGAACACCAGCCCGCCGCCGGTGGCGAGCGCGCCGGTGAGGAACATGGCGCGCTGCTCAACTGCCCAGCTCTCTTCCATTTTGCGCACATCCCAGGCCGCCAGGCGCCCGAGCATGCCGTTCACCCCGGGCATTTCATAGGTGCGTGAATCCGCGCCGTAACCCCCGGAGCCCGGTTCCTGGGCCACCTCCCGGCCGATCATGTCTGAGCACAGCTGGTGTAGCGGAATGATCAGGTTACCTGTTTCCGGGCTGTAGGCAGAGGCCTGCCAGTTGTGGCCGCCATAGATACCCGGGCAGGCTTCGATGGTGTCGCCCACACCGGCGGCGACGATGTCATCGCGGTAGCGCACTTTGCCGCGAACCTTGTCGATCTCGGCGTAGATGGTCTGGGGCAGGGTTTCGACCACGCTGACATACTCACCGCTTTTGCGATCCAGCTGCCACAGCAGGCCATCCTTGCCGATAGTGAATACTCGCTGCTCACCGTCGACATCAATCAGGATGCGCTCGAAACCAACTTCCATGTCGATGGTCTCGCCCGGTATATGCAGGAAATACCACACCAGTTCACCGGTATCCGGGCGCAGAGCCAGGGTCGAGTTGGTGTACAGGGCTTCGTCCGTCGCCGTCATGCCGCGGCTGGCGGCCACCCAGGGCTTGGCCTGGGAGGTGCCGAGGATAAACAGCTTCAGCTCCGGGTCATAGGAGCCGGCGATCCAGTTGTCGCCGCCGGCGCGCATTTCTGCCGGTAGCCCGGCCCAGGTGTCGCCGCCGGGCTCACCGGGCAGAGCGATGGTGGAGGTGCGCCACAGTTCCTCGCCGGTATCGGCATCGTGACCGGTGATAAAGCAGCCGTCTTCCTTGTACCACTCGCAGCCGTTGATGCCGCTCAGTACCACGCCATCGCCAATAATCGGGCCGGCAGTATGGGTATAGCCCTTTTCAAAGTCAGCTTTTGGCGTGCGCCAGACTTCCCGACCGCTGCGGGCGTCGATGGCGACAATGGCCGCGTCATAGGTCGCCATGTACAGCTTGTCGCCGTAGATCGCGATATTGCGGGTGGGTCCGCCCAGGGTGCGCGAAGCTTCCGGGAAGGTGTAGCTGTACTCCCAGATCAGCTCGCCGCTGTTGGCCTCGATGGCCTGGATGACATTGCCAGGATGGGTCAGGTACATAATGCCATTGTGTACCAAGGGCGTCCCCTGGTTGCTGCCATCCTTCATGGTCAGCACCCAGGCAAGCTTGAGACCACCGACAGTGTCACGATTGATCTGCTGCAAGGGGCTGTAGGCCTGGCCGTCCAGGGTGCGGCGCCAGCTCAGCCAGTCGCCGTCCGCCGGGTTGCTGAGCTGGGCAGCAGTCACTGGCTGAAAATCTGCCACCTCCCGGTTGCTGAAGCCGCCACGGGTGCGGGCATCGGCATCAATGCTGCCGGCGGCATCAAAGGCGACCCAGGAGACCACTTCAGATCCATCCGCTGCCGCAGCGAGGCCGGGCGCGCTGGTGAACAGCAGGCTCTCGGGGTCGCCTGCTTCGCGGTTGGACTCGATCAGCCAGGCCGTAATCGCTGCCTGCTGGGCGTCACTCAGTTTGCCGGCGCCGCCGGGGGGCATGTTGGCGCGGTTGTAGGCCAGCAAGGCCATGGCTTCCCGCTGGCTCCACTGGCCGAGGAATTCCGCGCCCTTGAGCGTATTGCCGTGGGCGGAGCCGCGCAGATTGAGGCCGTGGCAGGTAGCGCAATTCTCTGCGTACAGAGCCTCGCCGGCGGCGGCGAGGGCTGCGTCAGCCAGTGCTGCCTGGCTTAGGGTAGCTGTTGCCGCGGTAAAGGCGGCGGCAAGGGTAAGGCGGGTCAACGTATTCATGCGCTGTATCCTCCGTCGATGCCGATAATTTGGCCGTTGATATAAGCTGCTGCATCGCTGAGCAGGAAGGCGGCAAGCGCTGACACTTCCTCAGGCCGCCCCATGCGCGGCATCGGCGTCTTGTTCAGGCAGTCCTTGATGACACTCTCTGCCACCGGGTCCGCGGTGAACGAACTGTGGACGATACCAGCATCAATTACGCCGGGCGCGATCCCGTTAAAGCGCACGTTCTGTGGCCCCAGTTCCCGCGCCAGCTGCCGCACAATGCCCATGATGGCAGTCTTGGGAATACCGGACATTGCATCGTTTTCCAGGGTGCGCAGCACCGCGGTGGTCAGCAACTGGACGATAGCGCCGCCGCCACTGGCGGCGAATAGCTTGCCGGCAGCGGTGAGGAGGTTGAAGGCACCCTCAACATCGGTGCTCATGATATGGCGGAATTCGGCGCTGCTGATGTCGGTCAGCGGCCGCAGCGGGATCGCGGGGCCGGTGGCATTGACCACACCCGCCAGGCCTGCGCCGAGGTTCGCGGCATGTTCAAGGAAGCTGTTGACCTGCTGTTCATCACACAGGTTTACGGCATAGCTGCTGGCGCTGCCGCCGGCGCCGGTAATGGCGCTGACAAGTTGTTCCGCCGTGTCCTGCCGGCTGTGGTAGCCCACCAGAACGTGATACTTGCGCATGGCTGGTTCGCGGCAGATGGCCGCCCCAAGCCCGCCACTGCCGCCAGCGATGGCGATCGTCTTCTGCATTATTATTGATCCTGTGTCGGTGTCCGCTCCCCGTGAGGGCGGGCGTCAGTACATTTGCTTGTTTGAGTCTAGCAAGCGTAGTGTAGCCGCGCTGACGCTGCTTGTCACCGCATTGACAGGGGATCGTTCATTCCTGCATGCCGTGGTAGAGGAGTCTCACCAGTAGTCGCACGCCGTCGTTGTCCTTGAGCTCCGCGTAGCGAGGACCGTCGCGGTTGCCGATGTCGCGGATGTCCGCCATCAGTTCCGGGTGGAACTGGCAGGTGAAGGAGCGGCGGATCCTGTGAGTCTCCCAGTCCTTGTAGTAAATGCAGGAGGTGGATACCTCAGTCCAGTGATGGTCATCCACCTGGGTTTGCGACAGTATCTCCACGGCATAGGGCAGACTCAGCATCCAGGCCAGAGGACTGACCGCAAGGTCATGGCGAATGGGTACGATGGTGTCATGCAGCAACTTGAACGCCCAGTTGGCGAACAAGGTGGCCTCCAGATTGACTTCATCGCCATGGAACATCTCGATATTGAGGGTGCGCTCGAGCGTCAGCATGGTGTCAATGACGCCCTCAAGCTCATCCGCGATGAGCGCATGTGCTTCGTGCAGGACGCTGGGTACATGCAGTGCGGTGCCGGCATCACGGTAGGGAAGCAGTCGGCGGGTACCAACCTCTACGGCTTCGTTGGGTGCTACAGCGAAGTGTGTGTCATGCCAGCCGGCAGCAATCGTTGCTCCAGCTTTTATGACGGGCAGGTTCTCGCCGATACTGCTGATTTGCCGACACACCCGCTGCAGGCTTTGCAGGGCGCGTCCGCTGCGGTCCAGAGGCAGATAGGTCAAGGCAGCAACTTCTCTTACCGCGCGTTTCAACAGGCGAATCTGGGAGGCAGTTGCGAGCTGATGGCCAAGGCAGATGAAGATACAGGGCCCGCTGCCGGTGGAGCGGCGCAGCAGCAGTTGGTCGACCAGACCCAGAATATCGTCCAGATTTGCCCGGGCACCGTCGAAGCTGGCGGGATTGTGTGCTGAGGGGTTGCCGCCCTGGACGACGGTGGCGATGCCTGCGCTCAGTATGTTTGCTAGGCGGCCTGGATTGTCTATACCGCTCTGCCATACCGGGTAGAGAATGGTGTCGGCATCGGCTACCTGTTGCAGAATGTAGGCGATGTTCTTCGAGGCGCGTACTGTCTCCCCGTGCAGATTGATACCGACATGCTGCCATGGTTCAACAACGGCTACACTTTGCCGGAAGATTTCAGGCAGCGTGAGCAGCAGGTCAAGCTCTGCGGGGCCGGCGATGACCTTCTCCAAAGGCGGTGCTGTGCCCCATTCAAATAGACCCGGGTCCAGCAGTAAATCCCTGCCCGGGAAGGGGCTGGGAGCGTCACGATCCTGCAGAAAATAACCCAGCAGGGCATGGATGGATTCCGGACTTGAGGGATAGGGCGCGAGAATGCCGGGGCGGGTGCGCCAGCCGAGGGACTCCAGGCTGATTGGCGGGGGGCAATGGGTGCTCATGCGGGGCGCTTTAGTGGCTAGAATGAAGCCCTGCTAGCAATTTTCGAGCCAACCCGACGTAAAGTCGGCAAACGCTGGACCCGGCCGCTGTCGTTGGAACATCTGGTACTGGCCCGGGTCGGTTTATGCACTGAATTATAGGGCCAATGCCGGCACTCGCACCAAAACAAGGCGTCGGCGCTGAGCCCAAACATGGCTAATCCACTAGCTGACCGACCTGGTACTTCTCCATCATCGCCCACGCAGACGGGGTGTGATCGCGGCCATAGCCCTTGGTGCGCATACCCTCGGTCGCGTCCTTGCCACACCACTGCTCCAGCACGAAGGGGGGGGTGGGATGATCGGGAATGTAGGCGGTGAAGTCGTACACCACACCTTCAATAGCCATCCAGCAGTCCTGCAGGGTCCTGTGCTCGGCCACCTGCTGCAGTGTATAGCCGGGCAGTGCTGCTGCCTGGTTTTCCGCTGCAGACGCAGCGGTTGCCGTAGAGGTATCCATGGCATGCAGTGTCGCCACGGTAATAATGCTCGACCAGAAAGCCACAAAGGCTGCAAACACGGC
>JBLRXF010000233.1:0-5185 GCA_047920875.1 Haliea sp.
GCGGTGATCATTGCCACGGGGATGTCGGGAAACTCCTGCTGTATGTACTCAACCAGGCTGATGCCGTTGCCGTCGGGCAAACGCATGTCGGTCAGGCACAGGTCGGGCTGCAGTCGCGCCACCTTGTCCCGTGCTTCACCGAGAGTGGCTGCACTCAGGGACTTCAACCCCATGCGATTCAGGGTGATGCCCAGCAGTTCCCGGATGTCGGGTTCGTCGTCGACGATGAGTACGGTCTGGGAGCTCACGATGGCTATAGTTCCCTCTGGTTCAGCGCCACCCGAAAGCAGCTCTCACCTTGGTCAGTGGTGCGATAGTACAGGCCAGCATCATTGATTTCACACAGCTCCTTGCACAGGAACAGGCCCATGCCGCTGCCCTCCTGCACGGTTGTGTAAAACGGCTCGAACAGTTTTGACTGCTCCTGCGGGGGGACGCCGCTGCCCTGGTCGATAACGTCGATCAGGCACTGATGTTTGCTGAAATCCAGCGCCACCTCAATCCGTGCCTGTTCGCGGCCAGTGGCCATCTTACTGTGCCGCAGGGCGTTGTCCAGCAAGTTGCCGAGTACCCGCTGCAGGTTCTCCTGATCGAACTCCACCAGGAGATCCGGATAGCTGCAGTTCACGTTGATTTCGGCGTCATCCCGCAGGCCGTCGAGGTAGTTGCCGACGAAATCCGGCAGCCAGGAGCACAGTGGAATGTACTCCGGCTTGGGCGGCTCGCGGCGGGAAATCTGCATCACGCTTTCCACGGTCTGGTTCACCCGCCGACTGTGGTGCTGGATGATATCCGCGAGGCGGCGGTCGGCCTCTGCCAGCCCCGGAGATTCCAGCAGCAGCTGGGCAGCGTGGCTGATCGCGCCCAGTGGATTGCGGATCTCATGGGCGATACTCGCGGTCAGCCGTCCCAGAGAGTTCAGCTTGAGAGATTGGGCATACTGGGTGACCGGCGTGTAGTCCTCGATGAATATCAGGGTCTTGCGCTCTGCGCCCGGCTGAAGTTCACGGAAGTGCGCGATCACCGGCGATGCTGATTCTGTTACCTGGAACGGCTGTACGCGGTGCTGACCGTTGTCCTGCCAGTGTGCGAACTGGCGTGCCAGATCTTCGCTGTAATCCCGCAACCGGCGCCCCTGCTCCATGGTGATCGGGCGCTCTGGTGACAGCAGCATGCTTGCGGCCTTGTTCATCACGCGCACGCTGCCGTGTTCGCCCACCAGCAGGATACCGGTTTGCATGTGCTGCACGATCTGTTCGTTGAGTCGCTGCAGGTTGTAGAGGTCGCTGGCGCGGGAGCGGGCCAGCTCCTCCGCCTTGCCCAGGCGGGCGGCGACAAACTGCACCATCAGCGAGACACCGAAAATCAGCAGCCCCAGCAGGCCAACGGGGAACAGGGCATTGACATCCAGCGCGTCCCGTAGAACCAGCCAGACGGTGTCTGCAAGTGTCGCCAGGACGCTGAGCGCGGCGATAAGTGTGGCGAGGGTGCGGTTGGGGATCATCACTGCGGCGGCGGCCACGGTGATCACCAGCAGCACCGGCAGGCCGCTCTCCATGCCGCCGCTGGCGTCGGTCATCAGTACAATGGCAACGATGTCGATAAGGAACACTGCGAACAGCATGCGCTGGTTGTAACGCCATTCGCCCGCCAGAGAGCCCAGCAACAGTGCGCTGGTGGCCAGATAGGCCAGCGCCACGGTGACGTACAGGGTGGGATTGAGCACTCCGACGAGCTGTCGGGTGTTGGGGCTGACCAGCATGATCAGCAGCACTACGGACAGCAGCGAGCGGTAGCCGACATAAATCCGAAACAGCAGCAGGTTCTGCTGGTTTGCGCCCTCGGGAACGGGTCTGGTGAGAATCGCGGTTTGATTCACGCGCGCTGTTGCCTGATAGCCGTGGAGCGCCCAGTGTAGCAGGCCTTATTCGCGGGTGAAGGGCAGATTCACCCCGACTAAATGTGAACCGGGTCTGGCAGCGGCGCGACCTTTGCCGGAAAATAGCGAACTCCTGACAGTAAAAGCGGTAGCTGCATGACCAGCCTCAATATTCTCATGGTGCAGATGAACACCCGAGTGGGTGACTTCGAGGGGAACACGGCCCGGGTCATCGCGGCGGTCGAGCGCGCCCAGGAACAGGCCGAAGCACCGGTGCTGGTGTTTCCAGAGCTGACGCTGTGCGGCTACCCCCCTGAAGACTTGCTGCTTCGCCCCAGCATCGAGCTGCGGGTAAACCAGTCGCTGCGCGCCATCTGCGCCGCCATGACTGGCGATGCCTGGGTCGTGCTGGGTTTTCCACGGCGCCAGGGTATCGCCCTGTACAACGCTGCGGCGGTGCTCCACCGCGGTCAGATTGTGGCGGAGTACCACAAGCAGTGCCTGCCCAACTACCAGGTATTCGATGAAAAACGTTACTTCCAGCCGGGCGACAGCCCCTGTGTGGTGGATATCGGCGGCGTTCGGGTGGGGCTGACGATCTGCGAGGACATCTGGGAGCCCGGACCAGTGCGCGACGCTGCCCAGGCTGGAGCCGAGCTGATTCTCAACCTCAATTCCTCGCCCTATCACCGTGGCAAACGCATCGAGCGCTGGGAATTGGTGATGGAGCGAGCCCGCAGTAATCGCTGCCCCGTCGTTTATGTGAATCAGGTGGGTGGTCAGGATGAGCTGGTTTTTGACGGCGGATCGTTCGCGGTCGATGCCCAGGGCGAGTTGGTAGCCGCCGCGCCCAACTTTGTCGAGGGTGAGTACTGGCTGCAGGCGACACAGACCGGGGCGGGAATTTGCTTCAGCGGCCTGGACGTCGCCGCCCCGTTGGACGAATTGGAAGCAGTGTGGCAGGCGCTGGTGCTGGGGTTGCGGGACTACGTCAACAAGAACCGCTTCCGCGGGGTGGTGCTGGGGCTGTCCGGCGGCATCGATTCCGCCCTGACTCTCGCCGCAGCGGTCGAGGCGCTGGGCCCGGAGCGGGTCGAGGCGGTGATGATGCCGTTCCGCTACACCGCAGAGATGAGTGTGGAGGATGCTGCGGAGCAGTCACGCATGCTTGGTGTCAAACACAAGGTGATTTCCATTGAGCCCATGTACGAGGCGTTTATGGCCGGCCTGCAGGAGGAATTTGCCGGCACTCGCGTGGATACCACGGAACAGAATCTGCAGGCCCGCTGCCGGGGGGTGCTGTTGATGTCCATTTCCAACAAGAAGGGGCTGCTGGTGCTGACCACTGGCAACAAGAGCGAACTGGCGGTGGGTTATTCCACCCTCTACGGCGACATGGCCGGAGGGTTCGATGTGCTCAAGGATGTGCCCAAAACCCTGGTGTTTGAGCTGGCCCGCTATCGCAACAGCCTGCGCCCCTGCATTCCCCAGCGGGTGATCGATCGCCCGCCCTCCGCGGAACTGGCGCCGGACCAGAAAGACGAGGACAGCTTGCCCCCGTACCCAGTGTTGGACCGGATCCTGGAAAACTATGTGGAACAGGACTTCAGTGCCTCAGCCATTGTCGCCACGGGTCTGGACGCAGAGCAGGTACATCGGGTCCTGCGGCTGGTGGATCTGAATGAGTACAAGCGCCGGCAGGCGCCCATCGGCGTGCGGATCAGTCGCCGCGGCTTCGGCCGGGACCGCCGCTACCCGATTACCTCGGCCTGGACCCTGGGAGACTGACGGGAGTCTTGGAGGCCTGCGCGCCCTACTTGTAGAGGGCGCGGCTATCGAACTGAGGTACTTTGGGCGGGTCGAACAAGCCCAAGGTGACGCGGTTGACGATGGAGCGATGAGCGCCATCGAGGTCGTAGTCGCTGACAAACTTGCCATCCCGGTCAAGAGCGGGGTAGTCGGGATAGTTCAGCTTCAGGATCGCTATGGCATCCTCTGCGAGGT
Source organism: Haliea sp. (assembly GCA_047920875.1). Lineage (GTDB taxonomy): Bacteria > Pseudomonadota > Gammaproteobacteria > Pseudomonadales > Halieaceae > Haliea. The sequence continues at coordinate 3,884 of JBLRXF010000233.1, forward strand.
CATTCATGCCCAGCAGGATATAGCCCTGTGCCATCACCGCCAGCCCGTCGGCCACGGCCGGGGTGCGCTGGAAGTTCTCCACCACGTAGCGACCTCGGTTGGCGGCGGCCAGATAGGCGCCGCGGCGAAAATAGTAGTTGGCGACCAGGATTTCATGACGCGCCAGCAGGTTGCGCAGGTGCACCATGCGGGCCTTGGCGTCCGCGGCATAGGGGCTGTCCGGAAAGCGGGCGACCAGCTGGGCAAACTCGGCGAAGGCCTCGCGAGCATGGTTGGTGTCTCGACTGCTTTCATCTGTGGGCAGGAAACGGGCAAAGATGTCGGATTTGGCGCTGTAGGCCGACAGCCCCTTCATGTAATAGGCGTAGTCCACGCTGGGGTGTTGTGGGTGCAGGCGGATGAAGCGATCCGCGGCTTCCACCGCAGCTTCATGCTGGTAGGCCCCATAGTGTGCGTAAATCAGCTCCAGCTGGGCCTGTTCGGCATACTTGCCGAAGGGGTAGCGCGACTCCAGCAGCTGCAGGCTGCGCACCGCGAGGTCGAAATTGCGGCTGCGCAGGTAGCGCTGAGCGTTGTCGTACATCTGCTGTTCGCCGCTGTCAGCGGCGAGCCCATCGAGTTCGTCGTTGCCGGCACAGCCAAAGAGCAGGGCGACAAGCAGCAGGGCAACTGTGATTTTGACTGATTTCAACAAGGTGGCGACCGCTGGCGTGATAGACTTGGACGTTGACATAAGTGCCCTATTTAACCACATCACTCCCGGGGCTTAAACAGGAATTCCCATGGCAGACAGAATCCGCGCCCAGGCCGAAGTAGGCCCTGAGCTCGATGGCGAACGGTTGGACCAGGCTGCGGCCCATCTGTTCCCGGATTATTCCCGCTCGCGCCTGCAGACCTGGATCAAGCGCGGGGAACTACTCGCGGACGGCGCCCAGTGTCGGCCCCGGGACAAGGTTCGCAGCGGCACCCGGCTGATCGTGGACGCCCTGCTGGAGGACGAGGTCAGCTGGCAGGCGGAGGCGGTGGAGCTGGACATCCTTTTTGAGGACGAGGCTATTCTGGTCCTTAACAAGCCCGCCGGCCTGGTGGTGCACCCCGCCGCCGGCCACGCCGATGGCACCCTGGTCAACGCCCTGATCGGCCACGCTGCGAGTATGGCCCAGTTACCCCGTGGGGGTATCGTGCACCGGCTGGATATGGAGACATCGGGAGTCATGGTGGCGGCGAAAACCCTGAGCGCGCACCATCACCTGGTGGCGCAGCTGCAGGCGCGCACGGTCAAACGGCAGTACTGCGCGGTCT
>JBLRXF010000234.1:0-5146 GCA_047920875.1 Haliea sp.
TAGTTACCCACCTGCATGTCCCGGGCACCAATGCTGACATCGGCATCGCCGAGCACGCCAAAATCAAAGCGATAGGTCGGTGCCACCGTGCCGGCGATCATCGCCGTATCGTACTCTTCCTGGCGGGCGCGAACGGTCTCGTTGGCCTGCTCCCAGGCCTGCCACGGGCCGCTGCCGTGGCGCGAGCGCAGCATGCGGGCAGTCACACCCGGGCTCAACAGCGCAGCCGAGGCATTGTTGCCGCCAAAGCCCTTGGAGTTGACGATGGCATAGGACTGGCGGGCAAGATCGATTTCCCGGTGGCGCAGGGTAAAGGCCAGCCCGTCCTCGCAGACATCCTCCGCCAGAGCGTCGATCGTGGTGATGCCGGGGATAATACCGTCGGCCCAGATCCCCAGGGTCGAAGTGATCTGGTCGCCGGAAGCAGAACCCAGGGAGTGGCCCAGATAACACTTCAAGGCCGCCACCGGCCATGCCTGAATGCCGAAGGCCTTGGCCGTAGCGGACAGAATGCGGGATTCCGTGGTTCGGTTCTGCGGAGTACCGGTACCGTGTGCCTGTACCAGGCCGCCCTCGCGCACCGCCTGCTCGCCGAGCATGGCACGCACCGCTGCCAGGGCCTTGGCCATGGTGATGTAATTGCCGACACCGGGGCCGGAAATGGATTTCTTGTAGCCGTCGGCGTTGACAAACACATCGGTGGCTGCGCCGTAGACGGTGGCTCCCAGCTCCAGGGCCAGCGCATCGTCGAACAGCACGACCATCTGCGCCGACTCGGCGATGGTGAAGCCGCAGTTCTCCCCAAAGGGGCGGCAGGCCCGGCGGTGATCCGGCTCTACATCGGCCGCCAGGCCGTCGAGCTCCCGCAGACCCTTGTCCGAGGCCAGTGCACCCATGGCGGCGTAGCCCTCCATCACCTCCGGATTCACCGGAGCTTCCGAGGAACCGATAAAGGCCACACGCGCCCTGCCGCTGCGGATGTCCTCGATACCCAAACGCAGGTTATAGAGAAAGGAGGCGCAGGCACCGAGGGTGGCGCCGGTGGCGCCCAGACTGCCCAAGACGTAGGCGTTGACAAAATCCGCCGGCATTTCCGCCAGCGACAGGGGGCAGAACTTGGAGGTGACCCGCTGGCCGTTATAGCGGGACTTGAGCATGCCACCAGCGCCGGCGTCGTCCAACTGACCCATGGCGCTGCCCGCATAGACGCTGATCTTGTCAGCGGCCACCCGCTGCTGAATCTGCTCCCAGGGAATACCCAGGCTGCCGAGCGCATCGGAAGCCGCATAGACCATCATCTGCAGGCCGCGAGGGTGGTTGCGCGACTGATACAGCTTGCCCGGGTCGAAACCGCTGGGCAGCTGCCCCGCCGCCTTGACCTCAAATTCGCGCAGGCTGGGCAACAGCATGTCCAGGGCGCCGTCGATACGCACCGCAACCCGGGTATCACTGAGGGCTGTTACGGTCCAGTTGGAGGGAATAACAGCGGGCAACTGCTGTTTGCGCAGGGTAAGCTGCAGCGGGCCACCCTCCCCCTGGGCCAGCAGGCGCTGGTTCCAGCTGACGGCGTCGGGATCAAAGTGGTTGCCTTCTACCCGCCGAATCAGGGTGTGATCGAGGATCCAGGACGCGCTGGCCGCGGGATCTTTAAGCCCCATGAGCTGCGCCAATGCCGCCAGGGTCCGCTGGCGACTTGCTTCGGGCAGCGCATCCTGGATCAGACGCCGGTAGGCGTGATGACCCGAGGCCCGCCCCGCTCCGTTGATACCGCCAAAGCCCACTATTACCGGTAATCGCGGCTGCACCATGCCTCTCTTCCTCGTCAAGCACCGTTGTGAAGGCTGCCAGTGTACTGGGACAGATAGTCGACGAATATGCTATTTTTGCCAGTTACTATGCCATATTTGCCATATTTGCCATATTTGCCGACAGAGACGCGATCGCCATGTACACCGTAGCCGCCCTCGTTTATCCCGACGCGCTGGCCAGCAGCCTGACCTTGCCGATGGAGATCCTCACCGCCGCCAGTCAGACCGCACTGGGGGCCAATCGCCACGCGCGCCCGCTGTCTTTCCTGCTGGCCGGCGAGACGCCAGAACCAATGAGCCTGGCAAGCGGCCTGACGCTGCACCTCACGACTGCCCGGGATAAGCTGCCGCCTCTGGATCTGCTGATTCTGCCGGCCATCTGGCGAACCCCGCTGCCCACTCTGCGGGCCTGCAACCCCTGGCTGCCGGAACTGCGCCGGATCGCGGCGGCGGGCACCCGCATCTGCAGCGTCGGCACCGCCAGCTGCATCCTGGCCGAGGCCGGCCTCCTGGCCGGCAGGCCGGCCACCACCCACTGGAACTGGTTTGACCGCTTCGCCCGACGCTACCCGGATGTGCAGCTCAAAACCCGCCACCTGATTACCCAGAGCGACAACATTTACTGCGTGGGCAGCGTCAATTCCATCGCCGATCTCTGTGTGCACATTGCCGAGGACTGGTACGGGAGCCGCATTGCCAAGGCAGTGGAGCACCAGTTTTCCCCGGAGATCCGCCGGCCTTTCCGGGCCGCAGCGTGGCAGGATCCGCCGCGCAGCAGCCACCACGATGAGACCGTTCTGCAGGCACAGCAGTGGTTGCAGGACAGATTGCACCAGGCGGTCTCCCTGCAGGCTCTCGCGCCGGCGCTGGGGGTCAGCAATCGCACCCTGCACCGACGTTTTCGTCAGGCGACCGGCATGACCCCACAGCAGTATCTGACCACCCTGCGCGGCAACAGCGCCCGTGATCTGCTGCGCCGGAGCAACCTGAGTATCAGCGAAATCGCCTGGCAGCTGGGTTTACAGGATGCCAGCCATTTCTCGCGCCTGTTCCGGCGCCAGAACGGCATGACGCCGGGTCAGTACCGTGCAGCGGTACGCGGGAAACTGTTTGATCCGGGCTGAAAGCGCCCCGGCCGCCGCGCCTTGAGTCATTCGGCGGTCTGTGGCCTAATGACGCCCCGTTTCAAGGGCGGTCAGCCGAGCGCGCTGCGCCCCATCGCACTAACCAGCAGCCGGAAACCACGTTATGAGCAATGATTCTGTCGTCATCGTCAACGGTGCCCGCACCCCCATGGGTGGCCTCCAGGGCAGTCTCTCCACACTCACCGCAGCGCAGCTGGGCAGCACGGCCATCGCCGCCGCCCTGAGCCGCAGCGGCGTTGCCGCCGCCGATGTCGATGAAATTTTCATGGGCTGCGTGCTCCCCGCGGGTCTCAAGCAGGGCCCGGCGCGACAGGCCGCTCGCGGCGCCGGCATTCCGGATGCGGCGGGTGCGGTCACCCTCAACAAGCTCTGCGGCAGCGGCATGCAGGCCACCATATTCGGCTTTGACAGCATTGTTGCCGGCACCAACCAGGTGGTCGTCGCCGGCGGCATGGAGAGCATGAGCAATGCGCCGCACCTGCTGCCCGGCGCCCGTGGCGGTGTGCGCACCGGCCATGCCAAGCTGCTGGATCACATGTTCGTCGACGGCCTGGAAGACGCCGACAGCGGCCGCGCCATGGGCAGCTTCGCCCAGGAAACCGCCAACGCCCGCGGCCTCACCCGGGAACAGATGGATGCCTTTGCAGTGGAATCCCTGACCCGGGCCAAGCGCGCCATTGACGACGGCTCCCTGCAGGCAGAAACCGCGCCAGTCACCGTTACCACCCGCGCCGGCGAATCGGTGGTCAGCGACGATGAACAGCCGCACAAAGCCGCTGTCGACAAAATCCCCAAGCTGCGCCCGGCCTTCGCTGCCGACGGCACCATCACCGCTGCCAACAGCAGCTCCATCTCCGACGGCGCCAGCGCTCTGGTGCTGATGAGCGGCCGCGCAGCCGAAAGCCGCGGCCTCAGGCCCATGGCCCGGATTGTTGCGCACGCTCGCCACAGCCAGCACCCTGCCGAATTCACCATCGCGCCCATCGGTGCCGTGAACAAGCTGTTTGCCAAGACCGGCTGGACCGCGGCCGATGTTGATCTGTTCGAAATCAACGAAGCCTTCGCCATGGTCACCATGCTGGCAATGCAGGACCTGGGGCTGGATCACGCGAAGGTCAACATCCACGGCGGCGCCTGTGCCCAGGGCCATCCGATTGGCTCTACCGGCTCGCGCATCATCGTCAGCCTGATGTACGCCCTGCAGAAACTGGGCAAAAAGCGCGGCGTGGCCGCCCTCTGCATTGGCGGCGGCGAGGCCACCGCGGTAGCGATTGAACTGATCTGAGACTGATACGGCGGGCCCGCGCCCGCCGCTTTCGAGGCGCCCCATGGCACTGAGCAGCATTCCCGACATCCTCGACGACATTCGCGCCGGGAAGATGGTCATCCTGATGGATGATGAAGACCGCGAGAACGAGGGCGACCTGATTATCGCCGCGGAAGCGGTGACGCCCGAGATAATCACCTTTTTCTCCAGCGAGGCCTGCGGCCTGATCTGCATGCCGATTACCGAAGAGCGGGCGCGGCAGTTGCAGCTGCCGCTGATGGTGCGGGACAACCGCTCCCAGCACGAAACCAACTTCACCGTGTCGATTGATGCGGCGGAACGCAAGGGTCCGGGCATCAGCTCGGTACAGCGCGCCCACACCGTTCGCCAGGCAGTCGCGGCTGACGCGAGGCCGGCGGATATCGTTCAGCCGGGCCACATTTTTCCACTGGTTGCGAAACCGGGCGGCGTTCTGCGGCGCGCCGGTCACACCGAGGCCGGCGTGGATCTGGCCCGCATGGCCGGCTTCGAACCCGCGGCCCTGATCGTGGAGATCATGAACGAGGACGGGACCATGGCGCGGCGGCCACAGCTCGAGGAGTTTGCCGAGCGCCATGGCCTGCGCATGGGCACTATCGCCGACCTCATCGAGTACCGCCTCCAACACGACAGCCTCATCGAGCGCCTCATCGGCGTGCATATGCCCACCGAATACGGCGACTTCGACATGATTGCCTTCCGGCAAAAAGACACAGACCAAACCCACCTGGCCCTCATCAAAGGCCAATGGCGACCCGACGAACCCGTCCTCGTCCGCGTCCACTCCTCCTGCGTAACCGGCGACATCTTCGGATCCTGCCGCAGCGACTGCGGCCCCCAACTGCACGCTGCGATGGAAATGGTAGAAAAAGAAGGCAAAGGCCTCG
>JBLRXF010000235.1:0-5145 GCA_047920875.1 Haliea sp.
ACAGCGCACCATTTCAGAGGACCATATAGCCGCCATCGGTCACCAGGGTATGGCCGGTGGTATAGCTGGACATGTCGCTTGCCAGATAGAGCACCGGCCCGAGGATTTCCTCTGTTGCGGCCACGCGCTTCTGTAGCGATGCAGCGATGGCACCGTCGAGGTAGCCGGGGATACTTGCGGCGCTGTCGAAGAGGTCCGAATGATAGCTGCCCGGTGCCAGGCTATTGACCCGAATGCCCTTGCCTGCCCACTCCGCTGCCATCACTTTGGTGAGGGCATCCAGCGCTGCCTTGGTGGCGGCGTAGAATCCCACAAACGCTGAGGGCTTCAGCCCAGCGACGGAAATGACGTTGATGATCGAGCCGCCGCCGTGGGCCACCATCCGCGGCGCCAAGCGTGAAGCCAGGTACCAGGGTCCCTTGGTGTTGACATCAAACAGCTTCTGGAACAGATCCACCGTCAACTCGGATAGTTCCCCCATCACCGGATTCATGCCGGCGTTGTTGATCAGGACGTCCACATGGCCGAAGCTGTCGTAGGCGTTGTTGATGGCCGCATCCAGATCCTCCGTGCGGCCCATGTGTGCTGACACGGCCAGCGCCCGGCGACCCTTGCTGCGAATTTCCTCGGCGACCGCCTCGCAGTTCTCCAGCCGGCGGCTGACGACAATGACATCGGCGCCGGCGTCCGCAAGCCCCAGGCACATGGCCTTTCCCAGCCCCCGGCTACCGCCCGTAACCAGGGCAACTTTTCCAGTCAGATCAATGCTATACATGAACAGTCATCCTTTTTATAGTGGGTTGATGGCAACCTTGGGCGCCACTTGCTCAAAGAAGTTGCGAAGGGTGCGCCAGCTGGTGTCTGCGTCCAGCCCACCCACCAAGGGGTGCAGGATGTAGGCATCGTTGTGCGCCAGTGACGGTGCCTTCTCCAGCACGGTTTCCGGACGTATCACCTGGTAGGTGCCGAGAGCCTTGAGCGCATCAGCGTCCATGGCGCTGCTGAACAGCATGTCCAGGTCAGTGCTGCTCTGCCAACGTGCGTAGCAGTTGGTCTCGTAGAGGGCGCAGGGTGCCAGGCGCTCCCAATCCTGTTCTGGTGTCTCGGACACATAGAGAAAGGAGTGAGCCATTTCGGCCTGGTAGCGCGGTGTCTTGCCAAGCCGCTTGCATTCGGCCACATAGATGTCATTCAAATGGGGCATGCCGGCGATGAACCCGTCACCCTCTCGCGCAGCGCGCCGTGCTGCCGGCGCTGCACTCCCACCCATCAAGATGGGCGGGTGCGGTACCTGCAGTGGCTTCGGGCTAATGCGGGCCTCGCGTCCGCGATACTGAAACGCCTGCCCCGTCCAGGCCTGTTTGAGGGTCTGAACACCCTCGTCCATCAGCGCACCGCGCTGCTTGGGATCCACGCCAAACATCTCCATCTCGGAGCTGACATAACCACCCAGCAGCAGCACCTCGGCCCTCCCTCGGCTCAGGTGATCGAGGACTGCTACATCCTCTGCCACCCGCAGGGGATCGCTGAAGGGCACCAGCACATTCACCTGCAGACGCACATTGCGGGTGATTCTCGCTGCCGCTGCGGCCAGCACGCTGGGGCTGGGGAGATAGCCGTCCTCGCTACCGTGGTGCTCGCAGAAGTTGATCGTCACCGGATAGCCCTGGCTGTCAATCCAGGCGATTTGCTCAAGAGCTAGATCGTACATATCTGCCATGGACAGCGTTGTCGTCTGCGCAGGCGCGCGACACTCGTATTTGACGCAGAAAAAAGCCATAGTCTATACCTCGTCAGGAACCTGGAAATACTGCTGGTAGCGCTGAAACAACTGCCGTTTCCGCGCGTTCTCCTCCTGCTCGCCGATGCTGTACCGATGCTTGCCAAATTTACCCTGGGGTTTTTTCTGCAGATAATCCTGCATCGCCTTAAGTGCGTCAGAATCCAGCGTGAGACCCATGTCCCGGTACAGCGCCTGCAGTGCATCCAGCGGCTTGTCCACCAGCTGTGCGTAGAGAAAATTGTGTATCTGTTCTGTTGGCACAGTGGTCGTTTCCAGCAGCTCAACGACCCCATTCAAGCGTGCCGCGCCGGCCTCGGGCGTCATCAGATTCTCGAATGCGCTCGCATCAAAGGGCTGGCTGCTGCGCATCCAGTACAGTGTGCCCAACAAGTTGGTCACCGAGGCCTGGGCGACTATCGGGTCGCGGTGGGTAATGACCACCCTTGCATCGGGAAACGTTCGGAACAGCACCGGCAGATTGCCCAGGTGGGAGGGGGCTTTCAGCAACCAGTGCCGGCGCGGGTTGCGCCACTGCAGCAGTTTCAGCATGCGCTTGTAATAGCTGTAGGCGTAGTCCAGATTCTGCTGGTAAAACCACGCGTTATAGCTCGGAATCTGGTACTGCCCAGGAAGGTTTTCCGTCAGGAAGGTACAGCTCATGGCGACGATGCACTCGTTGGGAATGTTGGCTCCCATCTCGTGCATGGCCGCATAGGTGGGCACAACCCGGCTCCACTGGGTGACCAGGTGCTGGCAGCGTTCAATTCTAGTGTCGGTGTCGTAAGTCGCGGTTTCCGGCGGCGGGCAGGGAAACATCATCTCCCAGTTGCGCGGCGAGCCGAATTGGGTGTCCTGGGCCAATAATTCAAACAGGATGGACGTACCCGCTCGCGGCAAGCCGGTAACGATTACCGGTTGTTCAATCACCTCGTCGTCGATCTCCGGGTGTCGGGCGTAGGTGGCCTCTATTCCCAGCCGCGCCTCCAGCCAGCGCAGAATGTCGGAGCGGGTCATCAGTCGCCCCAGCAGGTGCAGATCCGCCTCTTCCTCCAGGGCCTTCAGGAACACATGGAAACCTTCCAGCCATTCGTCACTGCCGAAGTCGTCCAGGCCGGTGTTGCGCCGTGCGGTGGCCAACAGCTCTTCAGCCTGCAGGGGCACCAGGCTGCGGATATCCATGTGCCGGCCCTCGTCGATCACTCGCTGCACCCAGTCGGGCCGCGGAGGTGGGGTCCAGTGCGTGCTCATGGCATGTAGGCACCGCCGCTGACCGAGATCAGCTGGCCGGTGATGTAGCCGGAGCGCTCTGAAGCGAGGAACAGGGTGAGCCAGGCGATGTCTTCAGGCCTGCCCAGGCGAGGTATCGGCAGGCCGCTCATGTTGTAGAGAGTGCCTTCCTGCAGGGCCTTTTCCATATCCTCGGGTTTGCCCATGGTGTCGAAGCCGAAGCGGTTCCAGAAGCTGCCCTCGCCGACATCGTTGGCCTCGTAGGGTACGATCCAGCCGGGGCAAATGTTGTTGACCCGCACCCCCTTGCCCGCCCACTCCCAGGCCAGGCCCTTGCTGAAACTGTTGACGAATCCCTTTACGCCGCCGTAGTGAACAATATTGGCTGCCGCTTCGCCAAGTAGGGAGGAGTTCGAAGAAATGTTGATAATGCTGCCGGTCTTGCGCGAGAGCATGTCGGCCGCGACGGCCTGACAGCAGTTGACCAACCCATCCACATTGAGCGCGATTTCCCAGCGACGTGCGTCCGCATCCAGTTTGTCGAAATCTGCCGGATGGGACACGCCGCCGGCGTTGTTGACCAGCACATCCACAGGGCCGAACTCGGCGTTCGCCCGCGCGACCATGGCGTCCACACTGGTACGGTCGGTGACATCGGTTTTAACCGCCAGCACCCTCCCCGGCAGGCCCAGTTCTGCTGCTTCCGCGGCCAGCTTTTCACCGGTGGCGGCGTCCCGTGATGCGCTGATCACGTTGAGCCCCTCGCGGGCGAATTCCAGCACCAGGCCGCGGCCGATGCCGCCGCTGCCTCCGGTAATGATAGCGGTCTTGCCCTGTAATTGCAGGTCCATGTTGTCGTCCTCGTTATCAGTGTTTTCAGGCAGGATATGAAGATTGCTATACGCCAAACCTCTGGATGACGCCGCGCCGGCGGGCCGCAATCTGCCCGGCGCGCTGCGCAGCGTTGACTTTCTTTGCAGAGGCGGGTAGCAGTTCGTTCAACGCGTTCAGTTTCACCTGGGTGACCTGCGGGGTAGGGTAATTGTCTGCCTGCATCCAGCGGACGGTCACATAGCCCTCCCGGAAGCCCGCCGGGTCCAGCCAGTTGGCGTGGCCGGTGTCGATATGGGACACCACCAGGATCAGTTCGCCCTCGTCTTCCAGCTGCGCGTAGTGGCAGTTGGTGTTGCTGAGGATGCTGCGATAGTCCATTGAGCACCACCAGTAGTTGCCAAATTCGACGGCCCAGTAGTGGGCCCTTGGCGGCGTTACGCGAATGACGATGGCCTCGTCCCCAGGAAGCTGCCAGTAGGCAATCAGCGGCTCGCCGCCGGGCGTCGCGTCGATGGCGTTGTCATCGAGCTGTCGGTAGGAGAGGAAAGTGTTCGGCTGTACTTTCCAGCGCTCGATCATGTCTGCCCAGTAGGTGAGGGATTCACCTACCCAGCGCGACACCCTGTCGAGGCCCTGCTGCAGCCGCGCGGGCTCCATCACCGGCTTTGCTGCGGGCTCGCCACTGATGCGCTCAATGCTGGCGGCCATGGGGCGTTCGTTTTCCCAATCGGCGAAAAATTGGCGGAATGTCACCCGGAAGGTATTCGGCGTGGTTTTCAGCCAGTTGCCAGAATGCGGCTCTGGGCTGCAGATCAACTCGAAACTGCCGTCTTCCTCGACCTGGAGGTCCTGGCCGAAGAGGGAGCTGGCAACGCCGCCGCCCCAAGGCGTGTTGCCGGTTTCCACCACGGTAACCGCAAAGTAGCGGGCGCTGCCGCGGTTGCCGTGAATGCGGTAGGTGTCGGTGCCGTTGATCGGCGCACCGACATAGACAGCGTCGGGGTTGTCGCCGCCCTGCTTGCGAATAGGATCGAAGTAGTGGAGCAACTCCGGGTGCAGCGGATCGTCGTTTTCGAGGAAGAACTGCATGCCGAGACCAATGTTCTGGGCCAGACAGCGAAAGCCGGCGCTGCGGCTCAGGTCTCCCACCGGAACCCCGTCGCGGAAGGGAATTTCGCCTGCACTCTTGAGCTGGTCGCAGAAGCTTTCCCAGGCGCGTTTTAGCGCAGCGTCCTCGGTGCTGTAATCCCGGTCAGTCATGGTTGGTCCGCCCTCGTCAGCTGCGCAAGCCTGCGCTCTAT
>JBLRXF010000236.1:0-5116 GCA_047920875.1 Haliea sp.
TCCAGTACTGATGTCGCCCGAAAGTACGCTATACCATGTCGCGGGGAGCCATAAACATGCCTTTTTGGGGGGGCATGCGGTAATCTGTGACGCGTTTCATGGTATTTGTCCACAAGAATCTATCGAATTCTCCAGTTTGGCCTATACTGCTTCCGGCTGACTAAGAGGCGGCGAATCAGCGCTGCCCGCGATGTGCTTTGAAGGGGAGGATCGTATGATAAGGAAATTGGGCGTTATCGGTTCCGTGGTTGCGGCATGCGCATTGCAGGGTACTGCGGTGCAGGCGCAACCGGTGGCAGATTTCAAGAGTGCCGTCACCCAGGCGGTGATGACCAACCCCAGGGTCAACGCGGCCTGGTACAATTTTGAGGCAACCCGAGAGGCCCAGCGCGCGGCCAAGGGCGGCTACTTCCCGAGCGTTGATCTCAGCGCCGAGATCGGTCGCGAGGAGCGTGAGACTCCTCTGGTGGATCTGGGCAGTTACACCCGGGACGCGACCCGTTTCACCATTACCCAGATGCTGTTTGATGGCTTCGCCACCCGCGAGGATGTCCGCGCTCTCGGCTTCACCAAGTTGAATCAATACTACGAACTGCAGCGCGCCTCCGAGGAGATTGCCCTGGAGGCCGCCCAGGCGTACCTGGATACCGTGCGATACCAGCAGTTGGTCAAATTTGCGGAAGAGAACTACGTGTTTCACCGCGAGGTGTTCGGCAAGATCGATGAGCGTACCAGCGGCGGCGTCAGCCAGGGGGTAGACCTCGATCAGGCCTCGGCGCGGGTCGCCCTGGCGGAGTCCAATCTGCTGACTGAAATGACCAATCTGCACGATGTCCAGGCCCGGTTTCAGCGCGTGGTTGGGGACCTGCCGGCTGAAAACCTCGAGATGCCGTCTATCCCTTCCGGAATGATTCCTGAACTGCGCTCTGCGGCGCTGAATCTGGCCTATGAAAAGAGCCCGGAGATCAACGCGGCCATTGAGAACCTTCGCGCCAGTCAGGCCGACCTCAATCGTACCAACGCTCCCTTCATGCCGCGCGTGGATCTGCGCTACCGCAATGAGGTAGAGCACGATACGGACGGTCTTGATGGCCGCTATGACGAGGAAGCCGTGGAGCTGGTCCTCAACTACAATCTGTTCCGCGGCGGTGCGGACAGTGCTCGCAAGCGTGAGTTCTACAATCGTTACAACTCGGCCATGGAAGAGCGCAAGCAGGCCTGTCTGAACGTGCGGCAGAACACCATGATTGCGTTCAATGACATTCAGGCCCTGGAGCAACAGGTTGTCTACCTTGATCGCAACCGGCTGGCCCAGGACAAGACGCGGCGCGCCTATCAGGATCAGTTCGACCTGGGTCAGCGCACGCTGCTAGACCTGTTGGACTCCCAGAATGAGTACTTTGACACACAGCGCGCCTATGTCAGCGCTGAAGCTGCCCTGCGAGCGGCTCAGACCCGGACCCTGGCGAGCATGGGCCTGCTGCGGTCTGCCATGAGCGTCAATGGCCTCAACGAAGAACAGATCGCCCAGTACAACCTGGAGCTGGCTCGCGGTGACGACCCCGACGGCCAGGCTCTGTGTCCGCCGGAGGCGCCGCGCATGGTCGAGGTGGACAAGGAAGCCTTGATGGCGCGCCTGTCCAGCAGCGGCTCCAATACCAGCCGCTATCGCGATGTCGGTGAAAACCGGGTGGCGGTCTCCCTCAATGTCCAGTTCGCCATCAACTCATCGATCATTACCAGTGATTTCGATGAGGAAATTGGTCGGGCGGCAGCGTTCCTGAAGGACAACCCCGGGGTGGTCGCCATTGTCGAAGGGCACACCGACAGCACCGGTACGGCTGAATACAACCAGTGGCTGTCAGATCGTCGGGCCAATTCCGTGCGCAAGATGCTGATCGAGAAGCACGGCGTGCGTGAGTCCCAGATCAGTGCCGTGGGTTTTGGCCAGAACAGGCCGATAGCCGACAACAACACGCTTGAGGGGCGCACCCTTAACCGTAGGGTTGATCTGGTGCTGGACAGCAGCGGCGCCTGATTCGGGCGACGGTGAAATAGAAAAAGCCCGGCTCCGCGAGGAGCCGGGCTTTTTTTCGGGTGTAGGAGCGCAGTCCCTGCGCGATCGCCCGCAGAGCGGGCTCCCACTCCGACAAAACGCGATCGCCCGCAGAGCGGGCTCCTACCAAGCGTAGGAGCCCGCTCTGCGGGCGATACCCTGTTCAGCTAGATAAGCGGGATCCCGCAGCTCGTCAGAAGCTGTACTTGGCCCTCACGCCCACGACTCGCCCCTCATCCACGAACTGGCTGTGTGTGCCTGCCAGTACCGGGGTGTCGAAGCTCTGCACAATGACCTCCTTGTCAAAGATATTGCGACCGTAGGCCATGATTTCCCAGTTCTCGCCCCGGATGCCGGTGCGCAGGTTGGTTTTGCTGTAGGAAGCAATGCTGTCGACCGGATCATTGTCGCCGCCGGGCTCGAAATCGTCCCGGTAATTGGCTTCTCCGGAGACGAACCATTCCAGACCGTTCCTCAGCGGCAAGTCGTAGTCGAAGGTCACGGAGCCGGTGTACTCTGGTGCGTACGTGGTCACCTCACCGGAGAGGTCATTGTTGGTGAAGCCGCCGGGCGTGCCGCAGAGCGGGTCCCGATCCAGCTGTACCGCGGTGCACGGCGCGTCCACAAAGGAATCGTAGCTGGCGTCCAGCCATGCTCCGCTGACGCCGATGCGCAGCCGGTCGGTCGCCTGCCACAGCATGTCAACCTCGATACCAGTGATCTCGGACTTGGCGGCATTGGTAACGCCGAATCCCAGGCCCTTGAAGATGGAGGTCTGCAGATTGTCATACTGGGTATAGAACGCGGCCCAGTTCAGCGTCATGCCGCCGTCGAGGAGGGTGTGCTTGCCGCCGATCTCAAAGGCATCGACTTCTTCGTCTTCAAACTCGAAGTCGTCGTTGGGATTGGTGGGGTCATAGCAGGCCGAAACCGGCTGCCCGGGTATGCAGGGGAACGCGCCGGGCGTCAGACCACCTGGCTCGCCATCGTCGGCATCGGTGAAGCCGCCGCTCTTGAATCCCTGCGAAAAGCTGGCATAGAGCATGCTGTTTTCGCTGGCGTCCCACTGCACGTTGACTGATGGCAGCCACTTGTCGGTGCTGCGCTTTTCATTGAAGTCGTAAATATAGGCATTGAAGCTGGTGGCCTGGATGAATCTGAGGAAGAAGTTCTCTGAAGGCGAACCCATGCCTGTGATGCTGTCGCTGAGGAACTGGTTGGTGTCCACTTCCTTGTTCTCTTCCGTATAACGCAGGCCTACGGTCAGGCGCAGCCTGTCGGACAGGTTGAAGGTTCCCTGACCGAACACGGCGAAGGAGTCCGAGTCCTGCTCGTAGAGGTGGTTGCGGCCAATCTGCTCGGCGTTGTAGGCGCCGCCCGAGAGTACGGTAAACAGGCTGTTGACCCCCAGGAGGCCAGGTACCAGGCCATCCATGTTGGCATCCAGGGTTACCCGGCGGTCAAATTTCAGATTGCTTTTCTCATAGTAGACACCGGCCACGTAGTCGAAGAACTCGCCGCCCGGCGAGGCGAAGCGGAATTCCTGGCTGAACTGCTCGAACTCCTGGTTATCATCGCGGTGGATGAACTGCAGCGGCAGCCAGTCCACGTCAACGCCGTCGATGTACTGGTACTCGGACCAGCCGGTGATGGACGTCAGGGTACCCCCGGCCACATCATAGTCCACGTTCAGCACCAAGTTGTCGTACTCTTCGTCGCTGCCATCGGGGTTGATGCCGATGCCCAGGGTCTCACCGCCGCTGTTGCCATAGCCGTTGTCCTTGAACACCACGAATTCCTTGCGCCCGATTTCGGCGAAATTCGGGAAATTGACGTCGGTGAGCAGGTAGGCAATGCTGGCGAAGGCGGAGCGGTTGGGGAACAGTTCGTTGCGGCTGGCCGGGTCCAGGTAGAGCTTGGTGGTCGAGGGTGAGCCGACCCGCTCATACTCGGTATTGCTGTACTTGAATGTGACATTGAGGTTGTCGCTGGGCTGCCAGACTGTGGTCAGACGGAAGCCGGTCTCATCAATCTCGCCCTCGGAGCGGTTCAGGAACTCGTTGTCCATGTAGCCATCGGTCATCCGGTGCTTGAAGCCCAGGCGAGCGGCAAAGGTGTCGGTCAGTGAGCCTTGCACGAAGCCCTCGTAGGTCTGGCCATCGTGGGACTCATAGGAGGCGGCGATCTCGCCACTCATGTCCTCGCCTACCTCCGGCGAGGCGCTGATGATGTTGATCGCGCCAGCGACGGTATTCTTGCCAAACAGGGTGCCCTGGGGGCCACGCAGGACTTCAATCCTTTCCAGATCCATAAAGCCGGCGCGGTACTGGCGGCCGCGTCCCATGTAGACGCCGTCGATGTACATGCCCACGGATTGTTCAAAGCCCTGGTTGTTGCCCGAGCCGACGCCGCGCATGTAGATGTTGGTGTTGACCGATGCCGCGGCGATGTAAAGGTTGGGTACATAGTCAGACAGGGCCTGCATGTTGGGGATGCCGGCGCTCTGCAGTTTGTCGCCCTGCATGGCGGTTACCGATATGGGTACGTCCTGCAGGCTTTGAACGCGCTTCTGCGCGGTCACAAGAACTTCTTCCAGTTGTTGGCTGTGAGCCAGGTGGGTGGTGGAGAGTACGGCAATCGCCGCTACCAATGGCGCCTTGCGAAAAATCGTCGGCATGAAGAATCCTTAGTGTCAGTTGTTATGAGAATTATGTCTGCCTGTTCAGGATGGCAGCTGTCCTACTGGCCAATAGTAGGCGATTTATCGGGACTGGTATACCACTTGGCGATGGGCGCCTGTATCGCCATGGCGCCCCGGATTTGTGGGCAGCAACGCCTTGGGCGCACTACACTGGGGCCAGTCTGAGGCGAAAGAGAGACTGTTCGCCGGATCCTGAAAACGGGAGAGTGAATAATGGCCGAGCGCATTGAGCAGGACACAATGGGGACAATCGCGGTGCCCGCAGGTGCCCTGTACGGCGCCCAGACCCAGCGCGCCCTGAACAATATCGCCATTGCCCCGCAGCGGCGGCTACCGCCGGCGTTTGTGCGCGCACTGGC
>JBLRXF010000237.1:0-5116 GCA_047920875.1 Haliea sp.
GCATGAGCAGAACCTGCAGCCCCTGCTGGACACGGCGCTGCGTATCCGGCGGAATGGTGACCAGGCTGCAGGCCAGAAACACGAAGCTGAGTGATGCGCAGAAGAGGCTGAGCTCCGATACGGTTTGTCTCAGCAGAACGCTATCCATGAGGCCCAGCAGCGAGGGCATGCCCGAATTGCTCAGGAACCAGGTCTCGAAACTGATTAGATAGATGGCGTAGGCGATAAACCATCTGCTGCGCCAGACAAGCGCGCGGTAGAGGGTCAACAGAATCAGTACCAGCACCGCGCCACCATAGAGCGCATAGGTCACCTGAACACGGATCAGGCGCGACACCATCTGTGCCTCGGGCAGGATCAGGGCTTCAACCTTGAAGGCGCGGGTGTCAAAGCGGATGAAATACTCGCTCGATTCGCCGCTGGTGGCAGCCAGACGGAAGCTGTGGCCGATACTGCGGATTTCGCGGCTTGAAAAGGGTTCCAGGGCGCCGCCCTGGCGCGCTGACCACTGCCCGTCCGCGACCTGCTGATACACGGTCAGCCTCTCCAGGGGCTCGGGAGCAATCAACAGCCACCAGTCATCCTTGACCTGCTCGGGCAGGTCCACCGAGAGATGCAGCCATACCGGTCTTCCCGACACGCTGCGGATGTCCGGGTACCTCGGGTCCGTGGGTCTGAAGTGCCCCTCGCGCAGCGCCAGTGCCGCGCCCTCAATGTCCAGGGCGGGGCCGATTTCGGGCAGCATGCTGGCGCTGATCCGCGCCCTGGGTGATTCTGTTCCGGACCAGGACAGCTGTGGCAGCACCGCCAGCCAACAGGCGAGGCACAGCAGCAGGCCCAGAGGAATGGCGCCGGGCCTCAGCCCCGGGGTGCGCAAGGCATCAGCCACGTGCATGGGCTCGCTTCCACTGCGACATGCGCAGATGCAGGTTCGTGATCACGGCGACCAGTTCGCGCATGTCCAGTGGTTTTACCAGGTAGGCGTCAGCGCCCACAGCCAGACCATCAATGCGCTGGTCGACCATGCCGCGCGTGGTCACGATGATGATGCCAAGCGAGAACCTTGTTCGCAGGTCCCGGGCGATGTCCAGCCCGTCTTCGCCATCCAGATTGAGGTCCAGCAGCACGATGTCGGGAACGTCCTGGTCCAGCAGCGCATAGAGCTCTGCCGAGCAGGATGCGCTGGCGCAGGGATAGCCGGCAAGTTGCAGCGAGCTGGTGACCAGCTTGCGATAGAACGCGTCGTCATCGACCAGCAGCAGTCGGGGCAGGGTGGCCGTTGTGGCCCCGGTTTCGGCTTCGGCCTCCGCGGTCGGGCTGGTGCTGTGCTTGAGCGTGTTCACCTTGTTGACCAGCTCGACCACGTTGGCAACGTCCATCCTCTGGAGGATCGCCGCACGATGCTCCTTGACGGTATAGATTGACAGCCCCAGGTGCTGGCTGATGAGTTTGGTTGGCATGCCCTGGCACATCAGCTCAACGACCTCAAGCTGTCGGGGGGTCAGGAGGCTGGCCAGGTTCATTGATGTCGGATTTTTCGTCAAAATCGTGCGGCAATTGTCGTTGTTTTTTTGCGGGGAATGGCACCCCTCCAAAGAGGGGGGTGCGCTTCTCCAGCACCCCTCTCGCGCTCTATGCAAGTCCCGGGCTCTTCTCGTTAACCTACCCGCTGGTGATTTACCTAGTCAACCCTGGATGATTGCTGGGAGCAAAAACCATGAAATTCAAAGCGAGCCACGCTCGGCGCAGTGTCAGCCGGTGGCGAAAGACGAGCAAGTATACCAGCCTCTTTGCCGCAGGGCTCACACTGCTGGGCAGCGCTGCCAGCATGGCGGCTGTGACCAGTGTGGAGCCGATTACCTGGAACGTGATTGGCCTTGACAGCAACAAGCCGGATACGGTGCAGCTTGCCCCCGGCGTGTTTCCGCCCAAGGATTTCCCGGTGGGTGCCCGCGTCTGTAACGACGCCACTCAGTTAACTTCCATGACCGCGACTTTCGTCTGGGTCGACAACGAAGACCCTGTGTACCTGAGCGTCTATGGCCCGGGTGGCTTGGGCGCCGTGGAGCAGACCCTGGCGCCAGTCGCCGGTGGTGGCTGTCAGGATGTTTATTATCAGATCGAAATTGATCCGCGGGTAAAGGCGGCTTTCAACAATCGCGAGGGCTATTACATCGAAGTCTCGGCCGGCGGTGAGACTGAAGCGGTACGCACCCCCGACAACCGCGAGTTCTGGATTGAGCAGCTGGTCTCGCAAAACCGCAATGCCGTTCTTGGCTACGAGGTCAACGGCGTGCTGTACACCCCGGGTGGCACAGATGCAGTTCCGGTCTATGTAGGCCAGACGCTGGACCTGTTCATCACCGGCAAGACCGCGACCCAGGGCTATGAACAGCTGGAAATGTTCATGAACTTGCCGCCCGAACTGTTCCGCATCAACAGCGTGGCGATGACCTATTCCGCCAATGCCGGTACGGATCCCGATGCCGGTACCAAGCTCTATGCCGACGGCTGCGGCTGGGAAAACGACCGTACCAGCAGCAGCTACCACAACAACCTGTCCTGCTCGGGCACAGGCAAGTACGGCGGTCAGGTCACCCTGCGCTACAGTGTCACGGTTCTGGGCGAACCCACAGGTCGTTTTGCTCCTGAGGGTGGTACGCCCGGCCGCTACACCGGCCAGACCATGATCTATGACTTCTCCGGCAGCAGCTATCACTATAACTCCGATTACGCGTCGGGCGGCTTGAACTTTGATTGGGTAGCACCGCCCGCGATCCTGCCTTCAGATCTGGTCTTGTCCAAGGTGGGTGCCCCACAGAACAGTCAGCTTTCCAAGTTTTCTATCACCATAACCAACGATGGCCCCAATCCGGTAACGTCTAGCACCAACGCGCCCATCCGTGTGTTGGACAGCCTGCCGCTGGGATACGACCTGAAAAACCCGTCACCGACGGTGCCTGCAGGCACTACAGCAACCTTCGACGGTGGCGGATTCAATACCAACGCTCGTGATATTGTCTGGACCCTTAACGACGGTACGACCCTTGGCGTTGGCCAGTCATTGACGCTGGAGCTCAACGTTTTCTACAGCGGTACTGCAGGCCTGCAGGCCTCGGACTTCGAGAACTGCGCTGAACTTACCCATATCGATACTGTGAACGGCAATCTGGACGCAGACCTGAGCAATAACATCGCCTGCGACTCCCTGCCGGCAGATCCTTTTGATCTGTCCATCAGCAAGTCCGTAACGCCCGACCCCGGCACCGCTGGACAGGCCATTTTCACCTTTACGGTCACCAACGTGTCCGCCGTCGCCTCAGACCCGGCCTACATCGCCGACAGCTTTCCTGCGGGCTATACCGTGGTCTCCACCACGGGTACCGAACTCGCGGGAACCGTTGATCCGCTGGTGGTCTGGGAAGTACCTGCACTGGCAGCCGGCGCATCCCACACGGTGACTGCCACGGTTGCCGTGGCCCCTCCGGTTGTCGGCGATAATCTTGCCCTCAATTACCTGAACACCGCGGAAGTGGTGGATGGCAGCTCCTCCTTGTCAGGCGGCGTTTTCACCAAGGTGGCGCTCAATGACGCCGAGACTGGCAACAACCAGGCCACTGCAGCCTTCATTCCGCCGCTGCTGCAGATCGTCAAGGATGCGGATGGTGTGCTGTCAGGTGATATCTATGACTTTACCCTGAGGGTCGGCAAGCTGGGCGGCTTTGCTGGTGGCGAGATTATTGTGGTGACCGAGGTGCCCCCTGCAGGGTCCAACATTACTGCCATAGGCGGTGATGGCTGGACTTGTACACCTGCGACGTCGGAGGTACCTGCGGACGTACCGACGCAGTGTTCCAGGACGGTTAGCGAGAATGATCCTACCCTGTCTGATACTTATCCGGACATTAACGTGACGGTAGGTTTCCCTGATCCGATAACTCTGTCCAGCGTGCAGAATACTGCTTATGTGCAGGCGTTCGCCTTTGACCCTGATACCGATGGCCTGGTGGAAATCGAAAACACCTACGCCGAAGACGCGGCCGTGCTGGCAGTGCCCCTGCCGCTGGATTTCACGCTCGATAAACTGCTATATGAAGGCTCTGACAGCGGCGCCCAGTGTGAAACCAATGCTCTGGCAAAATGGGTGACGGTCAATGCCGCGGGAGATCCTGTGGCCTACACCTGGTGCTTTATCGTCACCAATAGCGGCCTCGCCGTATTCAGCACCGCGGATGTCACCCTGACTGATCCGGCCCTGATTGGCAGCCTGGTGGCCCCGGCGCCAGTGAACCTGCTGCCAGGTGACACCGCAGTGTGGTATGTGGAGGACTCGCGCAACAGCGGGCTGGTGAATACCGCCGAGGCCTCTGTGCAGCGCGATGGCGACGCCGAGCCGCTGGTTCGCGAAGCGACCGCCACCCTGGCCTACGTCTCTGATCCGCCCTACGGCATCAAGACCGGCACGGTCTCGGGCCTCAACCAGATCAGCTGGACCATGGTCTGGATCAACCAGTCGACCGTTGTCGCCGAGAATGTGTTCATTACCGATCAACTGCCCGACAACATGACCTTCAACGGCAACCTGGTCTGCGAGGCTCGGGGCAGTTCAGTGATCGCCGTGGATGGCTGTAATTTCAACTCGGCTATCGGTAACCAGGGCCGCATTGAAGTGCTGGCCACCATGGGGGCTGACGACGGCGCGACCAACGAAGCGACCGCAGAAAACGAAGTGGTCATCAGCTTTGATGTGTTGGTGCCACCCTCGGAAACGGAGGCCGAATACTTTAACCAGGCCTTTGCCGACTGGACTCCGGAGGGTACCCTGGGGCCTGTGGCCTTGACCGGCGACAGCACCGACACGCCCGATGGTGTCACACGAGTCGCCACCCGTGTACTGGTGCCTGCCGCGGTAGCCGTGCCCTTCTGGTCACCCCTGCATCTGCTGCTGATGGTGCTGGCGGTGATGGCCCTGGTCCGCCACCAGGGCCGCAGGAGCCGCATGTCCTGATCCAGGCTGAGTGAACGACAAGGAGGCGACCCTGCCAGGGCGCCTCCTTTTTTTGTTTGCCCGGCGAAGCCGGCAAACCCGGCCACCTGAAAGAAGGTGGCGTCACCC
>JBLRXF010000238.1:0-5116 GCA_047920875.1 Haliea sp.
TGGGTTCCCACCACGCCGGCGACCAGCGAGCCCGCACTGGAACCGGAGATCACGCGCGGCAACAGGCCCTGCTCCAAGAGCGCCTTGACCACGCCCAGGTGATAGAAGCCCAGCACACCGCCACCACTCAACATCAGCCCAGAGCGCCCGAAGCAGATATTGGCCCGGTAGAAAAAATCCATCTTCTGCTGCAGCGTAACATCGTCACTCTTCAGCTCTGCGAGAAAGCGCAGCGAGTCGTCGACCTCATCGATGTACTGCTCTATCAGCTGCTTGGTACCGAATTTCGCGCGCCGGTAGAGGGTGCTGCGCCCCATCCCGCCCATATTGCCGTGAATACCCTCGTTGAGCGTAAACAGCAGGCCCTGGTAGTCATGGCGCGAACGGAGGCTGCGCAGGCGGTCGAGACGAAGGCGAATCTGGCTATAGTCATACTGGCGGGTCTGGTCGACCTCGCGCCAGCGCCGCATGCCGGACAGCTCATCATGCTCCAGCGCCGCCTCACGCCATTCGTCGTAGGTATTGCACTCTGCCATCTGCCGTTCCAGCAGCGCAAGTTTGCGGGACGTTCTCACGAGCTCACCTCTCTACCACCACGCCTGGGCCAAGCATACTGCAAACCCGCCCCCCGGCACAGGTTGAATCAGGCCAGAGAGACTGGGGGCATGCGGCTGCAAGTCGGTCATTGTTACAATTTCAGGCGGTGCAAGTGCCTGCCAAAGCCCCTAGACTGGGAGGGGTCAAGGCAACTGCCGACGGCAACCACAATCCGCCGCCAGCCAAAAAAAGAAGAGAGTCGTTTTGCGCGCTTACCTCACCGCCCTCGCCCTGTTGCTGCTGATCTTCGGCGCAATCGGCGCCTATCTGTACCAGCAATTTTCCGGCTTTGCCAAGCAGGATTTCAGCCAGCCACCGATCACCATCGCCGCGGCGGCGGCTGCGGAAACCCTCTGGCCAGAGACGCTGACCGCAACCGGCAGTATCCGGGCCGCCCGCGGAGTCGAGCTCAGCACCGAAGAGAGCGGCGAAGTCATCTCGGTCGCGGTCCGCTCCGGCGAGCGGGTGCAAACCGGCGAACTGCTGCTGCAGTTGAACAATCGCGCAGAGCTCGCAAGCCGTGAAAGGCAGCAGGCAGCGGTGGCGCTGGCCAGGCTGCTGTTTGAACGCGACGCGCGCCTGCTGCAACAGAACTCCATTCCCCAGACCCAGTACGATCGCTCCCGGGCGGACCTGGAGGTAGCCGAGGCACAGCTGGCGGAAACCGAGGCGGTACTGGCCAACAAACAGCTGCGGGCGCCCTTCACCGGCACGGTCGGCATTGTCCAGGCCCGCGTCGGCGACTACGTGGAGGCCGGCACCCGGATTGCCAGCCTGCAGGATCTGGAGACGCTGGAAGTGGATTTCGCCGTGCCCGCTCGCTTCGTGCCGCTGCTGCGCCCCGGACTGCAGGTTGGGGTCGAGGTACCAGGCTATGAGCAGCGAGTGTTTGTCGCCAGGCTCACTGCACTGGACTCGCGGGTGGATGCCGATACCCGCAGCCTGCTCCTGCGGGCCGAACTGAGTGACACCGACGGGCTGCTGCCGGGCATGTTTGCCCGGATCAGCATTGACCTGGACCGGACCCAGGCCAGGGTCAGCGTGCCGGAAACCGCAATCACCTACTCCACCAGCGGCGACAGCGTCTTCGTGATCGAACCGGGAGAAGACGGCGGACTGCAGGTGCAGCCCCGAATCGTACGCATCGGCGCTGCCGCCAATGGCCGAATCGCGGTACTTGAAGGCCTCACCCACGGTGAGCGCGTCGTCACCGCGGGACAGAACAAGCTTTACCGCGGTGCCAGCGTCCAGATAGACGAGAATGCACCGCTGTGATGACCAGCCTGTACACAGGAAACTGACGGTGCGCCTCACCGACACTTTTATTGAGCGCCCGGTCCTGGCACTGGTGGTCAGCGCCCTGATCCTGTTACTGGGCCTGGCGGCGGCCAACCGCACGCCGATTCGGGAGTTTCCCGAACTCGAGCGCAGCGTGATCCGGGTAGTCACAGTGTATCCCGGTGCCAGCGCGCGCTCGGTGCAGGGCTTTGTCACCACGCCGCTGCAAACCACCATCGCCGGCGCGCGCGGGGTTGAGTACATGACCTCAACCAGCAATCCCGGCAGGTCGGAAATCAGTGTCCACGTGCGCCTGGGCGAGAACAGCAGCGATGTGCTCACCGAAGTCATCGCCAAGGTCAATGAGGCGCGCTTCCAGCTGCCCCGGGAAGTCTATGATCCGGTAGTCACCACGGGGGGCGGCGAGGATGCTCTGATCTACCTGGCCTTCTACAGCGAGCAGATGACCACCGCGGAAATCTCCGACTATCTTGCACGCAGCGTACAGCCCGAACTGGCCACCCTGGATGGGGTCGGCAAGGCCGAAATTCTCGGGGGCAGGTTTCCCGCCATGCGCATCTGGCTGGACCCACTGCGCATGGCTGCCCACGGCGTCACCGCCAGCGATGTTCACGCCGCCATCAGCAGGGACAATTACATCGCCACCGCCGGCAGCACCGAGAGCGAACTGATTCGCGCCACCGTGGATCCGCGCACTGACCTGCAGTCCCCTGAAGAATTTGCCGCTCTGACGGTGTTCCGGCGGGGGGAGCGCCAGGTCAGCTTGGGCGATGTGGCCGACGTTGAGCTGGCAGAGGAAAACAGCCAGTTCCAGACCCTCTCCAGCGGCCGCGAGGCCACCTTCATCTCCATCACCACGACCCCGGACGCCAACCCGCTGGCCGTGAGCGCGGCGGTGCACGGTGTCCTGCCCGCGATCACCGCGGCGCTGCCTGCGGACCTGGAGATTTACCTTGACTGGGACGGCACCATCGCCATTGATGCCGCGCTCAAGGAGGTGCGCAACACCCTGCTGGAAGCCGTGCTGATCGTGATTCTGGTGATCTACCTGTTCCTGGGTTCGCTGCGCGTGGTGCTGATACCGCTGGTGGCCATCCCGCTGTCCCTGATCGGGGTGGTGTTTCTGATTTTCAGTCTCGGCTTTTCCCTCAACCTGCTGACCTTGCTGGCCATGGTGATCGCCATAGGGCTGGTGGTGGATGACGCTATCGTGGTGGTGGAGAACGTCCACCGCCACATTGAACACGGCATGGCGCCGATGGACGCGGCCATCAAGGGCGCGCGGGAAGTTGCCTGGCCGGTGGTGGCCATGACCCTGACCCTGGCCGCGGTCTATGCACCCATCGCTTTTGTCGGCGGCCTCACCGGCACCCTGTTCAGCGAATTCGCCCTTACCCTGGCCGGCGCCGTCTTGATCTCGGGCATTATCGCCCTGACCCTGAGCCCGATGATGTGCTCGCGCCTGCTCAAGGACCAGGCGCATCAGGGGCGCTTTGCCAACTGGCTGGACCATCACTTCGAGCGCTTTACCCTGGCCTATCAGCGCCTGCTGGCGCACTGCCTGAACAGCCGCGGCGCCGTGCTGATGTTCAGCATGGCAATCATTGCCAGCCTGCCCCTGCTGTTCACCCTGGCGCGCGCGGAACTGGCGCCAGAGGAGGACACCGGTGCTCTCTACGTGGTTGGGAGCACGCCGCGCTACGCCAACCTGGAATACATCAACCGCTTTCTGGATCAGGTGGTGGATGTCTGGCGTGAGATTCCGGAGGTCAGCCATTCCTGGCAGGCCGTCTCACCGGAATTCAACTTCGGCGGCCTGACCCTGCATCACTGGAGCGAGCGCGAGCGCACCCAGCAGGAGGTCCAGGCCGAATTTCAGCAGCGCCTGGGCAGCATCGCGGGGCTGGAGGCCTTCTCCTTCGGCATGCCGGCGCTGCCCGGCTCGGATGCGGGTTTGCCGGTCAGCTTCGTGGTCGCATCCACGGCTGACCACAGCGAGGTGTATCAGGTGGGCGTCAGCCTGCTGGAAGCGGCGCGCGAGTCGGGGCTGTTCATCTTCGTCAACCAGACCCTGGCCCTGGACCGGCCCGAGATCGAGGTGCGCATAGACCGGCCGCTGGCGTCGCGGCTCGGTATCTCCATGGAGGAGATTGGCCAGACCCTGGCGGTGATGCTGGGTGAGGCCGAGATCAACCGCTTCGAACTGGAAGGCCGCAGCTACAAGGTCATTCCCCAGGCCAGCCGCGACTTCCGCCTCACCCGTGAGGCGCTGGAGCAGTATTACCTGCGCACCGCCAGTGACGAGCTCGTGCCCCTGTCCGCGCTGGTCACGCTGGGCTCGAGGGTAGAACCCAACGAGCTGAGCCAGTACCAACAGCTCAACAGCACCACCATCCAGGGCATGATGATGCCGCCGAACTCGCTGGGAGACGGACTGGCATACCTGGAGGAAAAACTGCAGGAGATCGCACCCGGCGGTTTCCGGGCCGGCTATACCGGTGGCTCCCGACGCTTCATCGCCGAGAGCGCCTCCTTCCCGCTGCTGTTCACCCTGGCGCTGATCCTGATTTTTCTGGTGCTGTCTGCCCAGTTCAACAGCTTCCGCGACCCGCTGGTGGTGCTGGTGGGCGTGCCGCTGTCGATCTTTGGCGCCACGGTGCCGCTGGCCCTGGGCTTCGCCACGCTCAACATCTATACCCAGATCGGCCTGCTGACCCTGATCGGCCTGATCAGCAAGCACGGCATCCTGATCGTGGAGTTCGCCAACACTCTGCGCCAGGACGGCCGCAGCCCTCGGGATGCAGTGCTGGAAGCAGCCGCCCTGCGCCTGCGCCCGATCCTGATGACCACCTTCGCCACCGTACTCGGGGTGTTGCCGCTGGTGATCGCCACCGGGGCCGGCGCCAACAGCCGCTTCAGCATCGGCCTGGTGATTACAGCGGGCATGCTGGTGGGAACGCTGTTTACCCTGTTTGTGCTGCCGGTCTACTATCTGCCGCTGCGGCAGGAGAAACCGGTCACGGCCGCGGCGAGCGCCATGTCGTCCCCCTGACGCCGCAGGTACTGGCCCTAGCTGCCAGAGGAGTCCTTGCCGGAGTCCACTGTGTCGCCCTTCTCGTCCGTGCGGGTGGCACCGCGATAGGCATCCGCCAGGTGCCGCTTGTACATCTTGCCGTTGTCCATGCGCGGCAGCTCCTGATGGAAGTCCAGTGACCGCGGC
>JBLRXF010000239.1:0-5066 GCA_047920875.1 Haliea sp.
CGTGGGCGGTGACGCGCCGATCAGCGTGCAGAGCATGACCAACACTGAAACCTGTGACGTGGCGGCTACCGTGGCCCAGGTCCAGGCTATCCAGGACGCGGGCGCCGATATCGTGCGGATTTCCGTACCCAGCATGGATGCCGCCGAAGCCTTCCGCGAAATCCGCGCCCGGGTGACCATACCACTGGTGGCTGACATTCATTTTGATCACAAGATTGCCCTCAAGGTGGCAGAGTACGGAGTCGACTGTCTGCGCATCAATCCGGGCAATATCGGCAATGACAAGAAGGTTCGGGCAGTGATCGACTGCGCCCGGGACAAGGGCATACCCATTCGAATTGGCGTCAATGCCGGCTCCCTGGGCAAGGACCTGCAGCGCAAGTACGGCGAGCCAACGGCAGAAGCCCTGGTCGAGTCGGCTCTGCACCACGTCGACATTCTGGACCGCTTCAACTATCCGGAGTTCAAGGTCAGCGTCAAGGCATCGGACGTCTTCATGGCGGTAGCGGCCTACCGTTTGCTGGCGAAGCAGATTGAGCAGCCACTGCATCTCGGTATTACCGAGGCCGGCGGCCTGCGCGGTGGCACGGTCAAGTCCGCGGTAGGTCTGGGCATGCTGCTGATGGATGGCATCGGTGATACCATCCGCATTTCGCTGGCGGCAGACCCGGTGGAAGAGGTCAAGGTAGGCTTTGAGATCCTCAAAAGCCTGAAGCTGCGAGCCAACGGCATCAACTTTATCGCCTGTCCCAGCTGCTCGCGGCAGAATTTTGATGTGATCGCGACCATGAACGTTCTGGAGCAGCGGCTGGAAGATATTCGCACCCCAATGGACGTCGCGGTGATCGGTTGCATCGTCAATGGTCCCGGCGAGGCGCGTGAGGCCGATGTGGGCCTCACCGGTGCCAGCCCCAGCAACCTCATCTATATCAACGGTGAGCCTGACCACAAGGTCAGCAATCAGGATTTCGTCGACCATCTGGAACAGGTGATCCGCCAGCGTGCGCTGCAGCTGGAGCAGGAGCGCGCCGCCGAGGACGCCAGGCTGATAGTCCGGTCGCCGGCCTGAGCCCATGACGCAGCAGGAGAGCAGGTGACCAGCATCCGCGCCATTCGGGGAATGAACGACATTCTCCCGGAAGAAAGTGTGTCCTGGCAGTATCTGGAGTCCGCGATCGCCGCGGTACTTACCAGTTACGGCTACGGCGAGATCCGTCTGCCTATCGTGGAACAGACAGCCCTGTTCCGGCGCTCCATCGGCGAGGTTACGGATATCGTCGAAAAGGAAATGTACAGTTTTGACGACCGTAACGGTGAGAGCCTGACCCTGCGCCCGGAGGGCACCGCGGGCTGCGTGCGCGCGGTTGTGCAGAATGGCCTGCTGGGGACGCCGCAGCGGCTCTGGTACAGCGGCCCCATGTTTCGTTATGAGCGCCCGCAAAAGGGCCGCCAACGGCAGTTTCATCAGGTGGGTGCCGAGGCTTTCGGCATCGCCACCCCGGATATCGACGCCGAGCTGATCCTGATGACTGCGCGCCTCTGGCGGCAGCTGGGCGTTGCCGGTCATGTGCAGCTGCAGATCAATTCCATTGGTAGCAGCAGCGCCCGCCAGGCCTATCGCGCTGCCCTGGTCGAGTACCTGTCCGGCCACCGGGAGGCTCTGGACGAGGACAGCCAGCGGCGGCTGCAGAGCAATCCGCTGCGCATACTGGACAGCAAGCATCCGGGCACCCGGGACATTCTGGCCGGTGCGCCGGTGTTGACGGATTACCTGGATGCTGAGTCGCAGGCGGATTTTGCCCGCCTCTGTGAACTTCTGCAGGCGGCGTCGGTCCCCTATGTGATCAACCCGCAGCTGGTGCGCGGTCTGGATTACTACAACAAGACCGTGTTTGAGTGGGTGACCGACAGGCTGGGTGCCCAGGGCACGGTCTGCGCCGGCGGCCGCTACGACGGGCTGGTAGAGCAGCTGGGTGGCAAGCCAACCCCGGGCGTTGGTTTTGCCCTGGGCAAGGAGCGTCTGGTCCTCCTGCTGGAGGCGTTGGCGCTGGCGCCGCCCGCGGCTGCAGCGGCCGATATCTATGTGGTCAGCGCCGGTGCCGCCGCGGAAGTGGCAGCGGTGACAGCGCTCGAGGCTCTGCGCGACGCGCTGCCCGCGCTGCGCATGGTGCAGCACGCGGGTGGCGGCAGTTTCCGCAGCCAGATGAAAAAAGCCGACAAGAGCGGGGCTCGCTGGGCCCTGATCTGGGGTGAGGACGAGGCGGCCTCGGGTACCGTTGCCGTCAAGTCACTGCGCGGGCAGGGGCCACAGGAATCCATGGCAGTGGCGGATCTCGCGGGCTACCTTTCACACCAACTATCGCAATAACAGGACAATCAAGGAAACCGGATCGTGGAATCATATCGGACAGAAGAAGAGCAGGTTGAAGCACTCCGTCGCTGGTGGAATGAGAACGGCCGCTCGACCCTCTTTGCCATTGTGCTCGTGCTGGCGGGCGTCTTCGGCTGGCAGGGCTGGCAGCGCTATGAAGCTCAGCGCAGCGACAGCGCCTCCGATCTGTACCAACAGATGCTGGAAGCTGCCGCCATGGCAGAGCAGGGCATTGTCAATGATGCGCCCGCAGAGCGGCTCGCGACTCAGCTGCGCAACGACTACAGCAGTACCAGCTACGCTCAGTTTGCCGCCCTGCACCAGGCTCGCATGGCGGTGGCAGGCGATGATCTGGACGCCGCGGAAAACCATCTGCGCTGGGTGCTGGGCAAGGCGCGCAGCGGTAGTGATACTGCCGGGGTAGCGCAGCTGCGCCTGGCTCGGGTACTGGCTGCCCAAGGTGAGACCGAGCAGGCGCTGACGCTGCTGGCGCCCGCTGGTAGCGGCAAGTTCCGCGCTGCGGCGGCGCTTGCACGGGGCGACGTGCTTGCAGCGGCTGGCCGCGGTGCCGAGGCGCTGGCGGCCTACCGTGAGGCCCAGGCTCTGGTGCAGGACTATCCAGGTCAGCTGAATCTGGCGACGCTGGAGGCGAAAATCCAGAGTCTTGCAGTGGCTGCTGCGGAGGCCGGCGCATGATGACCGTATCCGCCCGCTGGGTCGCCCTGTTGCTCTCTGTTGTGCTTCTCAGTGGTTGCAGCACTCTGAAAGGCTGGTTTTCCATTGATGAAGATGACGACCCACGTCAGCCTGCCGAATTGCAGAAGATCGACCAGACTGTCAAGGCCAAGCGTCTCTGGTCCACCGGGGTTGGCAAGGGGCAGGGCGACGGCCTCTATCGCATCCAGCCGGTGATCAGTGGCGAGCGGATTTACGCCGCTTCGTCTGACGGCGAAGTTCGGGCGCTGGAGCGCAGCAATGGTCGCCGGATCTGGAGCCGGGATCTCAAAATGCCCATATCCGGCGGTGTCGGGCACTACGGTGACAGCCTTTTCCTGGGTAGCAGCGATGGGTTCGTACTGCGCCTGAGCGCCGACAACGGGGAAACCCTCTGGCGGTCCAGGGTAACGGGTGAAGTACTGGCGCCGCCCCAGAGTAACGGCCGTGTTGTCGTGGCCCAGGGTTATGACGGCAAGCTGCACGGTCTGGATTTCGGCACCGGCGAGCGCCTGTGGACTTATGACAGCAATATGCCGGTGCTCACCATTCGCGGGACCAGCACCCCGATATTCCGCGACAACCTGGTGCTGGCGGGTTTCGCCAACGGCCGGGTGCTGGGCTTCAACTCCGCCACCGGCGCAGTGGAGTGGGAGGCCCGTGTGGCGATTCCCCAGGGCCGCTCCGAGATCGAGCGTATTGTCGATGTTGATGGCACCATGGTGCTGGTGGGCAACGAGCTGTTCGCCGCCAGCTATCAGGGCAACATTGCGGCCATTGAAGCCAGCAGCGGACGCAAGCTCTGGGAGCGGCCCGTTTCCTCTGTTTCGGGTGTGTCCCAGGGCTTTGGCAATGTCTACGTGGCGGACGAGGATGGCACGGTGTTCGCTTTGCACCGCAATGGCCAGGGGCAGCGCTGGAGTCAGGATGCACTGGCCTGGCGGGGCCTCGGGCGCCCGGTCACCGTAAGCAGCTATGTTGCCGTGCCGGATTTTGAGGGCCACGTGCATATTCTGTCGCAGGTTGATGGCAGCATCGTTGGCAGATTCCGCGCTGACAGCAAGGGCGTCAATGCCGACATGCTCAATGATGGCAACGTACTCTATGTATTCGGCAACGGTGGCAAGTTGAACGCCTATGAGCTGAGTGCCACAACCAGGTAAATGCAATGATTCCGGTGATCGCCCTGGTCGGGCGTCCCAATGTGGGCAAATCGACCCTGTTCAACCAGCTGACCCGCAGTCGCGATGCGCTGGTAGCAAACCTGTCTGGCCTGACCCGGGATCGCAAGTACGGTGAAGCCCGCATTGGCTCGCGCCCCTTTATCGCGATAGACACCGGCGGTATCAGTGGCGATGAGGAGGGAATCGAGGCGCAGATGGCGGGGCAGTCCCTGCTGGCCATCGAAGAGGCCGATGCGGTGCTCTTCCTGGTGGACGCCCGCGAGGGTCTGAATGCCGCTGACGAGGCTTTGGCGCGGCATCTCCGGCAGCGCAACAAGTCCTTCCACGTGGTGGTCAACAAGATCGACGGACTCAATGAAGAAGTCGCTCTGGCCGATTTCTATCGTCTGGGTGTCGATCATCTGTTCGCCATCGCCGCCTCCCACGGGCGCGGCGTGCGACAGATGATCGACGACGTGCTTGCCAGCTTTCCCGAACCGGAAGCGACCGCCCACGCCGATTTTGACCACCGCGACAGTGTCCGGGTCGCGATTGTCGGCCGCCCCAATGTTGGCAAGTCCACGCTGGTCAACCGCCTGCTGGGCGAGGAGCGGGTGGTGGTCTATGACCAGCCCGGCACCACACGCGACAGCATCTATATCGATTATGAGCGCGACGGCCAGCGCTATACGCTCATTGACACCGCCGGTGTGCGCCGGCGCAAGAACGTGCGCGAGACGGTGGAGAAGTTCTCCATTGTGAAGACGCTCAAGGCCATCGACGACGCCCATGTGGTAGTTCTGGTGATGGACGCCCAC
>JBLRXF010000240.1:0-5053 GCA_047920875.1 Haliea sp.
GCGGGTCGTCAACCGGCGAGTGCATTCTGCAAAAGGGGATAACCCACCAGCAGCCATGTCGCGCTGACCATCAGCATCAATATTCGCAGCTGGGTCTTCACCTCTCCGAACTGGTCACTGAAACGCAGCTTTTGCTCGGAAAATCTGGCGTCCACGGCGGCACCGTGTTCAGCGAATCCCGCGCGCAGGGTGGCGTCCAGGTAGTCCCGGGTGACGATATTGTCTGCATAGAATCCGAATGCTTCTGCCATCAGCTCTGCCTGCACCTCTGCCTGCTGCTCCGGCACGCCGGCTGCGCGCGTATTGCAGGGAATCAAATGCCAATGTGCCCATATTAATCTCCGGCGGATATTTGGCAACTCTGCCTTCAACAACTTTGCCACAGTGCCGGGGCCAAGCGCACATCAGATGTGGCCAATATCACTCAGTGCGACATCTGCCCGGCATCCGGAGCCGGGGATGAGGTTGGCACCACTTCCTCCCGGCGCCCCAGCCAGGGCAGGGCCAGACAGTTGAGCGCCAGATACAGCAAGCCCGCCAGCAAGGGCAGCGATGAGACTCCAGAGAGCAAGCCAATCCCCAGCAGGCCCGCGACAGTGCCCAGACGCATGCCTTCCCAACGCAGGATTGACGCCGGTTCGCCGCCATCCAGCCAGCGGGCCGTGGTCACTGTCGTCGCCAGCAGGACCAGCACCAGAACCACCCCGGCAAGATAGTTAAGTGCGCTGAACTGCATGATATTCAGCAGGCTGATTACCGCCACCAGCTGGAACAGCGCGTACCAGCCCACCGCCGCCGGGACCTTGGGATCATATTTCTCGAAGCCGGCCAGGTCGGACTTGGCCCGGGGAAAGCGCTCCGCCACATCCGCCGGGCGCCAGCCATTGCGCGCCACCCAGACCCGGAGCTTGTCCTGCCAGCGGCGGGTGTGCCAGCTGTCGTGGGCCATATCGACATAGATGTGCGTGAGTGCCCGCAGGGGATTGAAGCTGCGCAGGGGGCCCCGTGTGCCATAGACACAGGGCTCTTCCGCGAGTTCTTCCTGGAAGGTGCCGAACAGCCGGTCCCAGAGGATAAACAGGCCGCCGTAGTTGCGGTCCAGGTAGCGGTCGTTCTGGGCGTGATGCACCCGGTGGTTGGAGGGCGTGACGAAGATCCACTCGTACCAGCCGAGTTTTGGCACATGCTCGGTGTGCACCCAGAACTGGTAGATCAGGTTCAGGGAGCCCACGGTGACCACCACCTCCGCCGGAATGCCCAGCAGGAACATGGGGATATAAAAAATCCAGCCGAGCAGGAAACCGGTGCTGGTCTGGCGCAGAGCGGTGCTCAGGTTGTAATCCTCACTCTGGTGATGCGCCACGTGCGCGGCCCAGAGGATGGTGCGTTCGTGGCCGAGCCGGTGCAGCCAGTAATAGCAGAAGTCGTAGAGCACCATCGCCAGCACCCAGGTCCACCAGTGGCTGGAATCCATCAGCGGCAGGGAAAAATGCTGCGTAATCAGGTAATAGACATAGCCGCCAGCGCCCAGGGTAATGAAGCGCTGGGCCTCGCTCAGGGTACCCAGGAACAGGCTGCCGACGCTGTCGTTGAGGCGGTAGGTATTGCGCCGCTTGCGCCAGCCATAGAACAGTTCCAGCAACATGGCCAGAATAAAGAACGGCACTGCGTAGACGACGAGGTTCACGCGCTGGATGCCTGCCGCTGAGCGTTATTGTCTGCCAAAAGTGGAATCTCTGCGGAAAGCGGTTGCCCAAGGGGGCATGTTAGCTGCCCGGGCTCTCCGGGCCAAGTTCAAGGGCAGTTGGGTAAACGCAGAGTGCGGCTGGCCAGGATCCGGGCAGCGGCACTATAGTGATGCTATTAGCTCTGGTCTGGGCACATGCAGGAGACACGCGGATGAACATTCTGACAATCGACAGCCCGCTGGGACCGCTGCAACTCGAAAGCGACGGCAAACACCTTACGGCAATCCGCTTCCCCGGAAAGCACGCGGCGGGGGCGGACAGCAGCCCTGACAGCGTGCTGCACGCCGCTCGCACCCAGCTTGACGAGTACTTCGCCGGCAGCCGCCAGCGCTTCGACCTGCCGCTGGCTGCGCGCGGCACGCCCTTCCAGGAGAGCGTATGGCAGGCGCTGGCCGCCATCCCCTGGGGTGAGGAACTGCCGCCGGGAGAGGGCTGGGGCCTGTCGGTCGCCAACAGCTTCCTCAGCGATGTCGCCGTCGCCAGCAAGGTGGAAGTCAAGGACGGCCGCCTGCGGGTGCTGGAGCTGCACGGCGTGATCGACGCAGGCCGGGTTATCAACCCGGATCGGGTGCACGCGCAGATGGAGGGCGGGATGATCTTCGGCCTTAGCCTGGCCCTGAACGGTGAAATCAGCTTCGCCGCTGGCGAGGCGCAGCAGTCCAACTTCCACGACTACCCGATTGCGCGTATGGACCAGGTGCCGGCGGTGATCCGCAGCCACATCGTGGCCAGCGAGGCGGCCCCGACCGGCGTTGGCGAACCGCCCACACCGCCCACCGCGCCAGCGATCGCCAACGCGGTCTTTGCCGCTACTGGCAAGCGCATCCGCGAGCTGCCCCTGAGCAAGCATTTCAGCGTCTGAGCGGTAGCGCTGCGCAGAACTCAGCCTGTCGCCACCAGGACCACTCCGATGCCCATCAGCAGGGTCCCGACAGCGCGGGGCAATGAAATGGGTATCTGCGGGTAGCCCAGCCAGCCCTTCTGGTCCAGCAGCAGGGAGGTCAGCACCTGGCCCGAAATAATGGCCAGTGCCAAAGTCAGTGCCCCCAGCCTGGGTGCCAGGAACAGTGCCAGGGTGACGATAAAGGCCCCGAGAACGCCTCCCAACCAAGCCCACCAGGGGGTGTTGGCGAGCGCGCCGGGCCTGAACCATGCCCGGCCCAGGGTGAGGGCCAGTACGCCCAGGGCAAGGGTACCGAGCAGAAAGGAAATGAATGCGGCCTGTATCGGCGAACCCAGCGCCGTGCGCAGCTCGGCATTGATGCCCGCCTGGGAGGCGAGGGAGCCGCCGACCGCGACGCTGCACAGCAGCAGCCAGTATCTGCCTGCTGACGGCGTCATGGCGCCGACCGCCGTCGGGCGACCAGGCAGACCCCGGCGATGATGAGCACGGCGCCCAAGAGGCGCTGGCCCGACAGTTCGATTCTGGGATAGCCCAGCCAGCCGTTGTGGTCCAGAAGCATGGAGGCAAGCACCTGGCCACAGACAATGCTGATCGCCAGGCTGAGGGCGCCCAGTCTGGGCGCCAGATACACCGACATCGCTACATTGAAGGCCCCCAGCAGGCCGCCCAGCCAGGCCCACCAGGGCAGTGCTGCGAGCGCCGCGCGGGTGGGCCAGGGTTCGCCCGATATCAGCGTCAGCGCGCCCAGCAGCAGCGTACCGGTGACAAAGGAGATGAACGCGGCCTGGATGGGTGAGTATAGAGCGAGGCGCAGCCGCGCATTGAGCCCGGCCTGGGTCGTACCGCAGGCACCGATCAGCAGGCTGCAGCCGAGCAGGAATGCTGTGCTGATAGTGACCACTGTTGGCTACCTGATCCATCGCGTGCGTGTGAGCCGGCAGGTTAGCAAATATTCGTGCCGGTGTGTCTGCAGGATGCGAGGGTGTATCATCGCCCCCTGCCTGCAGTAGTGATAACAAGACAGCGAGTGAACATCATGTCCCTTCTGAAGTTGGGCCTTGTGCCCCGGATTCTCATTGGCGTCGGACTCGGCGCCCTGCTGGGATGGCTGGCGCCGGCGCTGGCCGAGCCTTTGGGTCTGTTGGGGGCGCTGTTTGTCGGGATGTTGAAGTCAGTGGCGCCGCTACTGGTGATGCTGTTGGTCATGTCCGCCATCGCCAACAAACACGAGAGCGGTAGCGATGGTCGCAAATCCTTGCTGACTCTGGGGCTGTACCTGCTTGGCACCGTCAGCGCCGCGGTGGTTGCCCTGCTGATGAGCCAGCTGTTTCCGCAAACGATTGCGCTCAGCGAGGGCGCCGCGGGTAGCCCGCCGCTGGCGGTGACCGCGGTGCTGACCGATGTCCTGTTCAAACTGATCGATAACCCGGTGAATGCCCTGCTCACGGGCAATTTTCTCGGTTGCCTGACCTGGGCCATACTGCTGGGGCTGAGCTTCCGCAAGGCCAGCAGCGCCTTCAAGGCGCACCTGCAGACACTGGCGATCGGTATTGGCGATATCGTCGGCTACGTCATTCGCCTGGCGCCGCTGGGTATCTTCGGCCTGGTCTGCGCCACGGTAGCGACTACCGGGCTGTCGGCGCTGGCGGGATATGCCAGTCTTGCCGGTCTCCTGGTGGCCTGCATGCTGGTGATGGCGCTGCTGGTGAACCCGCTGCTGGTGTTCCTGCTGAATCAGCGCAACCCGTACCCCATCGTGTTCAAGTGCCTGGAGGAATCGGGCGTTACCGCGTTCTTTACCCGCAGCTCCGCCGCCAATATTCCGGTCAACCTCAACCTGGCGAAAAAGCTCGGTATCAGTGAAGAGCTGTATGCGGTCACCATTCCCATCGGCGCTACAGTCAATATGGCCGGCGCCGCCATCACCATCACGGTGCTCAGCCTGGCGGCCGCCAACACCCTGGGTATTGAAGTGAACTTCGCGACGGCGCTGCTGCTCTGTGTGATCGCCGCCTTGGCGGCCTGCGGCGCCAGCGGGGTGCCTTCCGGCAGCCTGCTGCTGGTGCCGCTGGCCTGCTCGCTGTTCGGCATATCGCTGGAGGTTGCCATGCAGGTCGTGGCGGTGGGCTTCATTATCAGCGTGATTCAGGATTCTGCAGAAACGGCGCTGAATTCCAGTACCGATGTGATCTACACCTA
Source organism: Haliea sp. (assembly GCA_047920875.1). Taxonomy (GTDB): domain Bacteria; phylum Pseudomonadota; class Gammaproteobacteria; order Pseudomonadales; family Halieaceae; genus Haliea. The sequence goes on from JBLRXF010000240.1 coordinate 4,852, forward strand.
CGCTGTGGACCAGCTGCAACTGACTGACTGTAGCAACGCCGGGGCGACATCGTAAAGGGCCAGCCGGGCGATCGCGCGGGGATCGCGCTCCCACGGGGGGTGACTGTAGGAGCCCGCTCTGCGGGCGATCGCGCGGGGACCGCGCTCCCACGGGGGATGTAGGAGCCCGCTCAGAAGTTCTTGCGCAGGGTCACACCCCAGG
>JBLRXF010000241.1:0-5034 GCA_047920875.1 Haliea sp.
CCAGTCCGGGGCACAGCTGTCGTCAATTCGGGTAATGTGCTCGAGGGCAAAACGCGTGGGGCCAGCGGTAGTGCCAGCGACTTCGAAACGAAAAGCTCCCTGGGTGCCGGCCTCGAACAGTCCCATGGTGGGTATGCGGATGTCCCGCTGCAGGGGCCGCCTTTCAACCACAACCTCGAGTCCGGTGACCGGGCAGTTCAGGGCGTCGCCTACCAGCCTGACCATGGGCCCCCATACCATCTCGATGGCGAAGTCGTGGAGCATGATCGGCAGGGTATCCATGGCGCCGCCAAAACCGATGACCTCGCGCACTACCCGCGGCTGGTCGTAGAGTGCGTAGTTGAAAATCTCCCGGCTGCGGATTTCGCTGATGGCGGAGCTGGTGCCGCTGACCAGTGCCGGGAGCATATCCATCGCCCAGCCCGGATCTATCCCGGACACGAACAGGGAGCTGCCGCCGCGCTCGCAGGCTGCCTGCACCGGAGCGAGCAGCTCGGGCAGGGTGGTGCCCGGGTGCAGGAAGGCGTAGAGGCCGCTGGCGACCACGTTGCAGCCGGCGCTCAGGCATGCCAGCAGGTCGGCGATGGCGGCTTCGGGCCGGGTGTCCGCCGTGGCCGCATACACCACCGCATCCGCGCCCGCAGCGAGTAGCGCGCGCCAGTCGTCCGTGGCTGCCAGACCAATCGGTGCCAGCCCGGCCAGAACCCCAACATCGACCCCGACCTTGTCTGGATTGGCGACAACCACGCCCGCCAGCTGCAGGTCGGGATGAGAAAGCGTTGCCCGGATGGCGGGACGCCCGACATTGCCGGTACCCCAGACGATAACGCGCAGGCTCATAGCATGATGCTCCCCTGAAAATTCATATTGTTGTCATATCAGTGTCACAAAGCCCCACTACCATCGCAGCCCTTGCAACCCCGAATCAGGAATGACGAGAGTACCATGCGTTCACTCATCACTGCACTGCTGCTGATTGCGACAGCCCAGGTTCAGGCCCTGAGCCTGGGGCCGGACGAATTTGCCGCGGCCAAACGTCTGAGCTGTGTGTTGGCACAGGACTCCCTGGGCTACCTGAACGAAGATGACTTTGCCACCCTGACCGACGATATCCTGCAGGCCTACGATGCTGCCGATGGCGATGTGATCTACGCCAAGGCGCTGGGGTATTTTGATGGCCTCATGTTCGGTATTCCGGAGCAGGACACCGTCGGGATACAATCCCGCTTGAGCAGCTTTGTCGACAGCCAGGCCTGCAGCCAGGTGGTCGGGGTCAGTTTTACCCTGTAGGTTCTCCCTGCCGGTGATCTTCTGCCGGCTCAGCTGCGTAGGTTGTGTGAACCCACACGCTCTGCGAGACGTTTGTATGCGCCTGATGCCCGCTGTTGCCTTGCTGTTGGCCATGACCCTGGGTCTGGCTGGCTGTACTCCCGTTACTGTTCAGGACTATGCAGACAATCGTCCACTGCTCGTACCCGAGGAATTCTTTCAGGGCCAACTGACTGCCCATGGAGTCATAAAAAATCGCAGCGGCAAGGTCATCCGCTACTTCAATGCCGATATCAAGGCTTACTGGGAAAATGGTATCGGCACGCTGGAGGAGGACTTCATCTTCGATGACGGTGAGCCCGAACGCCGGGTCTGGACTCTCACTCCGCAAGCAGATGGCAGTTATACGGGCACCGCTGGTGATGTCATCGGCGACGGCCAGATCACCCTCGCCGGCAACAGCATGTTCCTCGACTATGTACTGCGAATCCCCTACAACGACGGTACGCTCGATTTGCGCATCGACGACCGCATGTATCTGGTCAACCCAACGATGCTGATCAATGAATCCACCATGACCAAGTTTGGTGTCAGAGTGGGCGAGATCCTGCTGGTCATCGAGAAGCGCGGCGACTGACAGCAGCGCGATGGTGGTGCTGGCGATAAGGGGTCTGGGCTTCGGTGGGCTGTTGCCCTTCCTGCTGTTCGTGGTCGGCGTGTGGTTTCTTCGCGATTATCCTCGTGCGCTTTCCCAGCAGGGCTTCGTTATCTATTCGCTGGCTATTCTCTGCTTTCTGGCGGGCAGCCTGTGGGGCACCGCCATGCAGCGCCAGGGCCCAGACAAGCTGCTGCGGCTGCTGGTCAGCAACGGTATCGTCATCTTCGCTGCACTCAGCGTCCTCACCGCGCAGGCATTGGTAGCTGCGGGATTGCTCGCATTGGGTTATCTGGCGACACTCTGGTATGAGCGTGGCAGCGGCAGCCGCAGGGGCTGGTATCCGGCCCTGCGACTGCAGCTCACCTTGCTTGTGGTCGCGCTGCACATTGCTTACATTGCAGGCCTCATCGCCCGCGGCACGGCCTGAAGCGGGCGCTCTACACTAAAATCACAACAGGGAGACATTTCATGCGCGCAATTTCGGTACCCAAACCCGCCGGGTTGGACAAACTGACCCCGGTGGAGGTGGCACCTCGTGCCCCCGGTTACGGTGAGATTCAGGTAGCGGTCAAGGCGAGTTCGCTGAACTTTCACGACTACGTGGTGGTCACCGGTTTTCTCCCCACCGATCACGGCCGGATCCCCCTGTCTGACGGCGCCGGCGTGGTGACCGCGGTAGGCGAGGGTGTCGACGAGTTTGCCGTGGGTGACAAGGTGCTCAGCTGCTTCTTCCCCAACTGGCTCGACGGTCGTCCTGCCTATGAAAAATTGCTGGGAGTGCCCGGGGACAACGTCGACGGCTTTGCTGCGGAGACGGTGACCATGGCTGCCCGCGGCTTCACCCGCATGCCAGTGGAAATGGACTTTCACGAAGCCGCTACCTTGACCTGCGCCGGCCTGACCGCCTGGCGCGCGCTGGTGGTGGAAACCCGGCTCAAGGCCGGCGACTGGGTCCTGGTGCAGGGTAGCGGTGGGGTCTCCATCTTCGCCCTGCAGTTTGCGCGGCAGATGGGCTGCCGGGTGATTGCCACCTCTTCCTCTGATGCCAAGCTGGAGCGTCTGGCGGCTCTCGGCGCGGAGCAGCTGATCAACTACCGCGATACGCCGGACTGGGGCAGGCGGGTGCTGGAGCTGACCGGCGGCCGCGGTGCCGACCTGGTGGTGGAAGTGGGCGGCTCCGGTACCGTGGCCCAGTCCGTCAAGGCCGTTGCGTTTGACGGCTGCATCAGCATGATCGGCGTGCTGACAGGAATTTCCGGCGAAGTGCCCACGGCGGAGCTGTTCCAGAAGAACGCCCGCATCAGCGGCATCACCGTCGGCAGCCGCGCCCAGCAGCTGGACATGATTGCCGCGGTGGAAGCCGGCGGGATCCGGCCCGTGATCGACAGCCGCTTCCCGCTGCAGGACCTGGCGGAGGCTTTCCGCCACCAAGAATCCCAGCAGCACTTCGGCAAGATTTGCGTGGATATCGGCGGCTGAGACGGGCCGGCCGCCTGTTGGTTCAGTGCTTGGTCACGTCGCCGTTATGGGCTTGGTGAGCGGGGCCCGCGTCAGCGAGAGCAGCGCTGATGTGCTGAACCACCTGGCCCAGCTCCCTGTGCAGCAAAACCAGCGATAGTTGGGCTGCTTCGGCGTTCGCGCTCCTGTCTTTCTTTACCTCTGCCAGCAGGCGGCCGGCTTTGTCCGCCAAGCGCGCAGCATTCTGGGCACCAATGCTGCCGCAGGTTGATTTCAGGGTGTGAACCTGCATGATCAGGCTGGCAAGTCGTTCCTCGCCCGGCTCCCAGCGCAACTCGTCCGAGACGGCGGGCCACTGCTCGCAGAAGGTGACCAGCACGCGGCGATAGAGTGCGGCGTCTCCCCCGCAGCGCGCCAATGCCACCTTGGTATCCAGCATCGGAATCTCCGGGGCAGTCCACGGATCCGATGCCGAGGTGCCGGCCGCGGCGGGCGTGGTGCTCCGCGCCGGCGTCGCAGTGCCCAGCCAGCGCTTGATCGTGCGCTGCAGTACGCTGACATCAATGGGCTTGGCAACGTGGTCGTTCATGCCTGCGTCGAGGCAGCCCTGACGATCTGTGAAGGAGGCGTTGGCGGTCATCGCGATCACGGGCAGCGACGCATGGCGCCCTGAAGCGCGCAGCTCGCGGCTGGCGGTCAGGCCATCCTTGACGGGCATGTGCACGTCCATGAAAACCAGCGCATAGTGATCTGGCGACTTGCTGAACAGCATGTCCAGTGCTTCCTGGCCATTGCGGGCCAGATCGACCTGCAGGCCAAACTTTTGCAGCAACTCGGTCGCCACCTCTTGGTTAATCTGATGATCTTCAACCAGCAGCACGCGGACCCCAGGGAACTGCTGGGTAAACAGCTTCGCGGGGAAACTCTCATCCAACGCCTTGGTAGCTGCCCGCCGCGGAGCTTCCTCGCCAATCAGTTTGAGGATGGACTCGACCAGCGGCTGCGCCATAACCGGTTTGCGCAGTACCAGATCGAACACCTCCAGCCCGGATGCCGTCTGTGCGGCCAGTACCTCCTGATGCGCCGAGGTGACGCAGATGATTTTGGGCTTCACAGTGGTCGCCCCTGACTGGATGAAGTGCGCGGTCTTGAGTCCGTCCAGTCCCGGCATCATCCAGTCGATCACCACGATTTCAAAGGGGTCGGCCTGGGATTCCGCATTGGCAATGGCCTGAATTGCCTCGAGGCCGCTGGTAACCGTGGTGAAACGCGGGAAGGTGGTGCCCAGCTGGTGCGCAATCGCCTTGCTGGTCAGCGGGTTGTCATCGACAATCAGCAGGCGTGCAGTCTGGGGCAGATCGCCGGTCTCAGCGCTGCCATGATCGAAAATTTCCTTGAGCGGCAGGTTTACCCAGAAGCAGGAGCCTGAACCGGGTTTGCTGGTCAGGCCAACCCGGCCCCCCATCAACTCGGCAAATTTCTTGCAGATCACCAGCCCCAGCCCAGTGCCACCGGCTTCCCGGGTCGCGGTGTTGTCGAGCTGCTCGAATTCGCGGAACAGGCTCTCTATTTCCTCTTCGGTCATGCCCGGGCCGCTGTCGACCACCCTGAAACAGATCTCCTTGCCGTTGTTGGCACTCTGTTCCACC
>JBLRXF010000242.1:0-4983 GCA_047920875.1 Haliea sp.
AACTGGCCGAAGCCTTTGACGTGGATCCGAAACAACGCGGGGTGGTGATTACCCAGGTCCACGAAGACAGCGCCGCCGCCGAAGCAGGTCTGCAGCCGGGAGATGTGATCCTGCGTTTTGCTGGCAAGGACATCCCCACCTCCGCCGAGCTGCCCCATGTGGTCGGACTGACGACGCCCGACACCACGGTGCCCGTGGACATCATGCGCGACCGCAAACGCAAGACCTTGCGGGTCAAGGTTGGCGGGCTGGATGCGGACGACAGCTATGCCCTCGGTAGCGACAAGGCTGGAGAAGATCGTGGTGGCCGCCTCGGCTTGATGGTGGAAGAGGCCGGCGCCGAGGCGCTGGAGCGCTTCGGTATTGCCGGCGGCGTCCTGGTGAAGCAGGTCTCTCCGGGCTCGGTGGCGGCCGATGCCGGGGTTCTGCCTGGCGATGTCATCACCATGCTCGGCTCCAGCCCGGTCAAGGATGTGGCGGCTTTCGAGCGCGCAGTCTCGCGTCTGGCTGCGGGTGAATCGGTACCCCTGCGCCTTATTCGCCGGGGCTCGCCGCTGTTTATCGGACTCAAACTGCGCGACTGATACCTCTGGGAGCCCCGCTGCCGCCGCCGCCCGCACATCTGCAGCGGCATGGCGGCAGCCGGGTCATTGGGGTACAATCGCGCGTCTTTTCGCCAGCACCCCTTGCCCCCAACCGAGCCCAGTTGAGTGAGTGATCTAAGCCATATCCGCAATTTTTCGATTATCGCCCACATTGACCACGGCAAATCGACCCTCGCGGACCGCTTCATCCAGCACTGCGGGGGTCTGAGCTCGCGGGAAATGGCCGAGCAGGTGCTCGATTCCATGGATATCGAGCGCGAGCGCGGCATTACCATCAAGGCCCAGAGCGTCACCCTCAACTACACGGCGCGGGATGGCAAGGTCTACCAGCTCAACTTCATCGACACCCCCGGCCACGTCGATTTTTCCTACGAAGTGTCTCGATCCCTGTCGGCCTGCGAGGGCGCCCTGCTGGTCGTGGATGCCGGCCAGGGTGTCGAGGCCCAGTCTGTCGCCAACTGCTACACGGCCATCGAGCAGGGCCTGGTTGTGCTGCCCATCCTCAACAAGATGGATCTGCCCCAGGCAGACCCGGACAAGGTCAAGCTGGAAATCGAGGAGATCATCGGCATTGACGCCACCGAGGCCTGCCTGGTCAGCGCCAAGTCGGGCATGGGCATCGAGGATGCGCTGGAGTATCTGGTCGAGAATATTCCGCCCCCGGACGGCGACATCAATGCGCCGCTGCAGGCCCTGATCATCGACTCCTGGTTCGACAACTACCTCGGCGTGGTCTCTCTGGTGCGGGTCAAGCAGGGTGTTCTGCGCAAGCGCGAGAAATTCATTACCAAGTCCACCGGCCGCGTGCACCAGATCGACGCGGTGGGTATCTTCACGCCCAAGCGGCTGGAGACCGGTGAACTCAAGGCCGGCGAAGTGGGCTTTGTGGTGGCCGGGATCAAGGATATCCACGGTGCCCCGGTCGGCGACACGCTGGTCAATGCCCAGCATCCGGATGTCCCCTCCCTGCCCGGGTTCAAGAAGATCAAGCCGCAGGTGTACGCGGGGATCTTCACCATCTCCACCGACGATTACGAGGATTTCCGCGACGCCCTGGCCAAGCTGACCCTGAATGACGCCTCCCTGTTCTATGAGCCTGAAACCTCGGACGCCCTCGGCTTTGGTTTCCGCTGCGGCTTTCTTGGCATGTTGCACATGGAGATCATCCAGGAGCGGCTGGAGCGGGAGTACGATCTCGACCTGATCACCACCGCGCCCACGGTCATCTACGAGGTGGTGAAGAAAAACGGCGAGATTATCCACGTTGACAGCCCCTCGAAACTGCCCGACCCGGGCGAGCTCGAGGAAATGCGCGAGCCCATTGCGCGCTGCAATATCCTGGTACCCCAGGAGCACCTGGGCAACGTGATCACCCTGTGCATCGAGAAGCGGGGCACCCAGAAGGACATGCTGTTCCTGGGCACCCAGGTATCGGTGGTTTACGATATCCCGCTGGCAGAGGTGGTGCTCGATTTCTTTGACCGGCTGAAGTCGGTCAGCCGCGGTTATGCCTCCCTCGATTACGGTTTTGACCGCTTCGAGCCCGCCAGCCTGGCGCGCCTGGATGTGCTGATCAACGGCGAGCGGGTGGATGCGCTGGCGGTGATCGTGCACCGCGACCAGACCATGCACCGGGGCAGGGTTCTCACCGAGAAGATGAAGGAATTGATCCCTCGGCAGATGTTTGATGTCGCTATCCAGGCGGCGGTGGGCGGCAAGGTGGTGGCCCGCCAGACCGTGAAGGCGCTGCGCAAGAACGTCACGGCAAAGTGCTACGGCGGAGACGCCAGCCGGAAAAAGAAGCTGCTTGAGAAACAGAAGGCAGGCAAAAAAAGGATGAAGCAGGTTGGCAACGTGGAAATCCCCCAGTCGGCCTTCCTTGCGGTGCTGAAGGTGGATGGATAGCCCCCTATGACCATAGATTTTCCTCTTATTCTGGTGATACTGGTGTTTGGTAGCGGCGGCATATGGCTATTTGATGCGCTGCTCATGGCGCCGCGCCGGCGTCGTTTGCGGGAAGCCCTCCAGGCCGAACACCCGCAGTGGTCCAGCGCAGGCAGCAAGGACGCGGCTGCCTATGAAGCGAAGGCGCGGAGTGCCGCATCCGAGCCCATCCTGGTGGAGTACTCGCGTTCGTTCTTCCCGGTGCTGTTTGTGGTCTTCGTATTGCGCTCCTTCCTGGTAGAGCCGTTCCAGATCCCGTCATCATCCATGGTGCCCACCCTGGAAGTCGGCGATTACATTCTGGTCAACAAGTTTACCTACGGGATTCGACTGCCGGTTGTGCGGACCAAGGTCATGGACATCAACGAGCCCCAGCGTGGCGATGTGATGGTTTTCTTCCCGCCGCACATGAACGATACCTACTACATCAAGCGCATCATCGGTCTGCCCGGCGATACGGTCAGTTACCGCAACAAGCGCCTGTTCGTGAATGGAGAACCCGTACCGACGCAGTCCCTGGCAGTCGTGCCCCAGGCACATGCGCGGGTGGAATTGGGGCTGGAAACGCTTGGCGCAGAGCCGCACCTGATGCAGGACGATCTGACCCGTCCGGGCCGGGATTTCACTCTGGTCGTTGAGCCGGGCCACTTTTTCATGATGGGCGACAACCGCGACAACAGCAGTGACAGCAGGGTATGGGGCCAGGTGCCGGAAAGGGATATAGTAGGCAAGGCCTTCGCAATCTGGATGCATTGGGATTCGCTGTTCAGTATCCCCAGCTTCAGTCGCGCGGGCGCCATAAAGTGAGTTTACAGGCAGCGCGCGGGGTGAACGGTATGAAACTGCGGCACAAGCAATCTGGCATGTCTTTCCCGGGGATGCTGGCCATTGCCATCATGGTGGGTTTTTTCGTGATGTGTGGTCTGAAAATGGGCCCCAGCTACTTCGAGTACTTCACCATACGCGACGTTGTAACCAGGGTTGCGGCCGAGCACGACCCTGCCACCGACACCATTGCCGATATCCGTCGCAAGCTCGCCAATCTGTTCAACACCAACCAGATCTACGGACTCAAGCCCAGTGACATCGAGGTGTTCCGCAAGGACGGCAAGACCTACATCGATGCCAGCTACGAGGCGCGCATTCCGCTGTTTGGCAAGATCGACGCAGTGATTCGCTTTGACGATCTGGAAAGGGAAGCTGGCGTCCGCCAAGCTCCCTGATGCCCCATGGATAAGCTTCGCCGCCTGCAGCAGTTGCTGGGCCATGATTTCTCGGATCCCGATCTGCTGCAGCTGGCTTTGACCCACCGCAGTGCGTCTGGCACCAATAACGAACGTCTCGAATTTCTTGGTGACTCCATCGTCAACCATGTCATCGCCGAGGCTTTGTACCGTCAGTTCCCCAAGGCCCGTGAGGGCGATCTCAGTCGCATGCGCGCCACCCTGGTCAAAGGCGACACACTGGCGGAGATCGGGCGCGAGCTGGGCCTGGGGGACTTTGTGCGCCTGGGGCAGGGCGAGCGCAAGAGCGGTGGTCATCGCCGGGCCTCCATCCTGGCGGACGTGCTCGAAGCACTTGCCGGAGCCATCCTCCTGGACAGCGGAGTCGACCGTTGCCGGGAGTGCCTGCTGCGCTGGTTTCATGGCCGCCTCGATAGCCTGGAAATGGGTGCTGCGGGCAAAGATGCCAAAACCCGGTTGCAGGAGTACCTGCAGGGCCGCGGTCGGCCTTTGCCGGCTTATGAATTACTCGCCGTCGAAGGTGAGGATCACCAACAGCTGTTTCGCATCCTGTGCCGTGTCGCTCAGCCCGAGCGGACCTTCGAGGGTGGCGGCAGCAGCCGGCAGAAAGCAGAGCAGGTCGCCGCCGAAGCGGCACTGGAGGCATTGAGTCATGGCCACTGAGCCCAATTCCGCGCAGCGCTGCGGCTATGTCGCGATTGTCGGTCGACCCAACGTCGGCAAGTCGACCCTGCTGAACCACCTGCTGGGTCAGAAGATCAGCATTACCTCGCGCAAGCCCCAGACCACGCGCCATCAGGTACTGGGGATCAAGACCGAGGCCGATTGCCAGTTTATCTTTGTTGATACTCCTGGCCTGCACCGTGCTGAGCCCCGTGCGATCAACCGCTACATGAACCGTGCCGCCAGCAGCGCCATCCGCGATGTCGATGTCATCGTCATGGTGGTGGATCGTACCGCCTGGACCGACGAGGACGAGATGGTGCTGCAGCGCGTGGCCCAGGCGAATGTGCCAACTCTGCTGGTGGTGAACAAGGTCGATCTGCTGGAAGACAAGACGGTCCTGCTGCCCCAATTGCAGCAGCTGGCGGACAGAGCACCCTTCGCCACCATTATCCCGCTGTCTGCCCTGCGTGGGCAGAACCTGGACGCGCTGGAAAAGGAAATTCGCCAGCGCCTGCCGGAATCCG
>JBLRXF010000243.1:0-4960 GCA_047920875.1 Haliea sp.
AGCCTGACGCTGGTAGTGACGCCGCACCATGCCATTGAAGTCAATGGGCGAGGGCGGGCCGACAAAGGCCGCTACCGCACGCACTTCCGGCACCCGCAGCAGCGCCTGCGAGACCCGCTGGCTGATCGCAGCGGTCTGCTCCAGGGTGGCGGATTCCGGCATGTCCACCAGCACCTGCACTTCGTTCTTGTTGTCGTAGGGCAGCAGCTTCAGCGGCACCAGGCGCAGCAGCGGCAGACTCGCCGCCAGCACAAACAGCGCCACTACCACCCACACCGCCACTTTGGCCCTGCCGCGGTCGGCCAACAGGGGCCGCATCCAGCGGGCGTAGCTGCCATCGGCTGGTGTCGCGCCCGTGGCGCTGGCAATGGCGTTCAATTCGTCGCTGTCGACCGAGGGCAGCAGCTTGTTGGCAAGCCAGGGCGTGACCATGAAGGCCACTACTGTGCTGCTGATCACCGCCACCGGCACATTGAATGCCATCGGCGCCATATAGGGACCCATCATGCCGGTGATGAATGCCAGCGGCAGAAACGCCAGGACGATGGTGAGGGTGGACATCAGCAGGGGAATACGGATTTCCGCCATGGCGTCGACAATACGCCGGGACCGCGGGCCGCGGCCCTCGGCAAAATTGCGGGCGATGTTGTCGACACCGGTGATGGGATCGTCCACCAGCAAGCCGAGCGCCAATATCAGGGCAAACAGAGTCACGCGGTTGATGGTGTAGCCAAAGGCCATATCCAGCGCGAGAGTGATGCCGTAGCAGATCGGCACCGCCAGGCCCACCACCAGGCCTGCGCGCCAGCCGAGGAAGACGCTGATAAACACCACCACCGTGACGATGGCGAAGCCGAGGCTGCTGGCAAGGTTGTTGACCTTCTCGTTCGCGGTCTGGCCATAGTCGCGCAAGACCTCGACGTGCACGTCCGCGGGCAGGAGTTCGCGCTGCAAGCTGGCCATTTCCGCGTGAACCCGCTGGGCCACGCTGACCGCGTTGGTACCGGGCTTCTTGGCCACATTCAGAGTGACCATGGGGTAGCGCTGGCCGCTGCTCACCGCGGCACCTGGATCGCGCCCGGAGAACGTGATCCAGGTATAGGCGGCGGGCTCCTCAGGGCCGTCAACGATACGCCCCACGTCCTGCAGATACACCGGCGCGCCGTCGATGACGTTGACTACCAGGCCGGGCAGATCAGCCGCGCTGCGCAGGGCGTCGCCGCTCTCGAGCAGAATGGATTCGTTGTTGAAGGACCAGCGGCCGGCGGGCTGCAGCTGATTGGACACAGTCAGCGCCGACACCACATCGGCGGCGGTCGTCCTGCGGGCGGCGAGGGCCTCCGGGTCCAGCAGGATCTGGACCTGCCGCGCGCGGCCTCCGGTCACCGTCACTTCGCCGGAATCGGGAATCCGCTGCAAGTGGGTGGACAGTTCATCCGCCACCCGCCGCAGGTCATGGTCGCTGTAGCGCTCCGGGGTACTCGACCACAGTGCCAGCACGACAATCGCGACATCATCTACCTCCACCGGACGCAGGTGCCAATTGCTGACTACGGCGGGCATCTGCTCCTGGTTGGAGTAAAGCTTGTTGTAGGTGTTCAGCAGTGACTGCTCGCGGTCCTCGCCAACGTGGAAGACCAGGGTTACGGCGGTGTGGCCCGGCGTGGTGGTGGAATAGACATGCTCAACCCCGGGAATCTGGGCCAGCAGCTTTTCCAGGGGGATGGCAACCTGGCGCTCCACCTGGCCAGCATCAAGACCGGGAGCCTGCACGAACACATCCACCACCGGCACCACAATCTGCGGCTCTTCCTCGCGCGGGGTGTACAGCAGCGAGATAACACCAACCAGCAGACCGACAAAAAACAGGGCCTTGGGCAGGCCGCCGCCGAGGGTGTAGGCAACCAGCCGGTCCAGGGGATGTGTCACCGGGGTCACCATCAATCAGCGCAGTAGAGTGTATGCAGCAGATGCAGAACGGCGGGCGCCTTGTCGCCTGCCAGTGCATAGTAAATCAACTGGCCGTCACGGCGGGTACTGACCAGCCCCGCTTCGCGCAGACGCGCCAGATGCTGCGACAAGGCGGACTGGGACAGGGACACCGAGGCGTTCAGTGTGCCCACCGATTGCTCCCCCTCCACCAGCGCGCAGAGAATCATCAGGCGCTTTTCATTGGCCAGCTGCTTGAGCATCTGTGCGGCTTCCCCGGCACGCAGGGCCATGGCATCGGCGTCTATCATCGTTACCTGCTACCTCGGTCAGAACCACATGGCAGCCGCAGTATATTAGTATTTTTGAATATAAAAAAGCCCGTCCCTTCAACAGGGTCCGGGAAAAGGTTTACACTAGACCCAGCTCGCATCGGGGATAGTCAGCATGACCACAGCCAACAGCATCATCATGAACCGCGACACCACCGGCATGGGAGGCGAAGATGACGGCAAATCCGTTGCCGAAATACGGCTGGAGCGCAAGCAGAAGCTGGCAGCGGCCCTGCGTCTGTTCGGCAAATTCGGCTTTGACGAGGGCGTGGCCGGGCATGTAACCGTGCGGGATCCAGAGCATACCGATCATTTCTGGGTGAATCCGATGGGCAGGTCCTTCAAGCAGATGCGGGTGTCGGATCTGCTCCTGGTCAGCCACAGCGGCCAGGTGCTTGAGGGCGAGGGTCTGCTCAACGGCGCGGCCTTTACCATCCACTCGCGCATCCACATGGCGCATCCCCGGATCACAGCCGCGGCCCACTCCCACTCGCTCTACGGCAAGGCCTGGTCGTCCCTCGGACGCCTGCTGGACCCGATCACCCAGGACGCCTGCGCCTTCTACGAGGACCACGTGCTGTTCGACGACTTCACCGGCGTAGTGCTGGACAGCAGCGAGGGCGAGCGCATAGCCCGCGCTCTGGGCGAGCACAAGGCGGCGATTCTGCAGAACCACGGGCTGTTGACCGTCGGCGCAACCGTGGACGAGGCCGCCTGGTGGTTTATTACCATGGAGCGCTCCTGCCAGGCTCAATTACTGGCAGAGGCCGTCGGCACACCGAAGCTGATCAAGCCGGAATATGCGGCGCAGACGCGGGGCACCGTGGGTTCGGCGCTGGCCGGCTGGTTCAGTTTTCAACCGCTCTACGACGTCATTGTGGCCGAACAGCCGGACCTGATGGACTAGCGGGACGCAGGGCGCCCAAGGAACACTCCATGTCTCGAAAAACCTGGCTGCAGCTGCTGGGAGCGGCCGTTCTGCTGGCGATTGCCATTATCCAGTTCATTCCTGCCCCGCCGGTCTAGCGTCCCTCAGTCCCGCCAGGCCCGCTCATCGATATCCAGATCGCGCCAGTCCTCCAGCCGCAGACGCGGTTCCAGGCCAGCGTTCAGCTGGCTGTCGTAATCCCGCAACAGCCGCATCCCGATCTTGTACATCCACACCAGGCCGATCAGGTTGACCAGCGCCAGCAGGCCCATGGTGAGCTCGGCAAAGCCGAATACGGTACTGAGGTCCTGCAGTGAGCCCCAGAACACCAGGCCCAGCACTGCAACCCGGAAAACATTGGCCACCGCCGGATTATCATGGCTGAAGAAGCTGAGGCTGTTGTCGCCCAGATAGTAGTTGTACATGATGGAGCTGAAGGCAAACAGCACCAGCGCCACCGAGACAAAGCTGGCGCCCCAGGCACCGACATGGCTACCCATGGCCGACTGGGTGAGAATCACACCGTCGACCCCGGCGGCCCCGGGCTGGTAGGCGTCCGAGAGCAGAATGATCACGGCAGTGCAGGTGCACATGATCAGGGTGTCGATGAAGACGCTGAAGGCCTGCACGATACCCTGATTGGCCGGGTGCGGCACATGGGCCACCGCGGCCACGTTGGGCGCGCTGCCGAGCCCCGCCTCGTTGCTGAACAGGCCGCGCTTGACCCCCTGCATGATCACCGCACCGAGGCCGCCACCGACCGCCTGTTCCACGCCGAAGGCGCTTTCGATGATAGTCCAGAGCGCTGCCGGCAACGCGCTGATGTTGAGCACAATGACCAGCAGCGCGGCAAGCAAATACAGCAAGGCCATCAGCGGCACAATCACTTCCGCCACCAGGGCGATGCGGCGGATACCACCAAAGATCACCACGCCAAGGAAAGCCACCATCACCAGCCCGGTCACCCAGGTGGAGACGCCAAAGGAGGCCTGCAGCGAGGTCGCCACCACATAGGACTGGACCGCATTGAAGCCCAGCCCGAAGGTCAGCAGCAGCAGCACCGAGTACACCGCTGCCAGCCCGCGCTGGCGAATGCCATGGGTGAGGTAGTAGGCCGGGCCGCCGCGATAGGTGCCGTCGGGCTCGGCGCGCTTGAACAGCTGCGCCAGGGAGCACTCGAAGAAGCTGGTGGCCATGCCCATCAGGCCGATCACCCACATCCAGAACACCGCGCCGGGACCGCCGAGGGTGATGGCGACCGCCACCCCCGCGATATTGCCGCTGCCGACGCGGCCGGCGACCGAGACCACCAGAGCCTGGAAGGAACTGATGTGGCCGCGCTCATGCTTCAGGCCCCCGCGTAATACACTGAACATGCGGCCGAAGTAGCGGAACTGCACGCCGCGGGAGCCCAGGGTAAACAGCAATCCGACCCCCACCAGCACCACAATCAGTATCTGGCTCCAGAGGAAATCATTGATGGTATTCAGCATGGGGGCTCCGGACTCAGTGGGGGCAGTACCGGGCGACGGCGTGGCTCAGCCGCCAACACCCGAGATGAAAATAATCACCAGCGCCGGCGGCACCACGAAGCGGATCATGAAGCGCCAGAGCGCATAGCCACCATTGCCCATGCCGCTGAGTTCATCGCGGCTGGCATCCCGGGTCATGGCCCAGCCGGCAAACACGGCGATAAACAGGCCACCCAGGGGCAACAGGATCTGGTTGGAGAAATAATCCATGGTGTCATTGAAGTTGCGGCCGCCAAAGC
>JBLRXF010000244.1:0-4953 GCA_047920875.1 Haliea sp.
GGCGGTGAAGGCATTGGTTTCGTTGTCCTGGGAGCCGGGTTCATCAATGGACACGTCGAAGCTGTAGCGGCTGAAATTTACCGGGAAACCGTCCACGCCGGAGCCGTTGGTATGGCTCTGGGCGATGGGGCCGTCACCCTTGATCTCGCTGTACTCGTAGCGCAGGATGAGTTCCAGGGTGTCGCTTGGGGTCACCACCAGTACCGGGCGTACCATGGTCTGGCGGATAGCCCCGAGATCCTCACCATCGAGTTTGTTCTCAAGGAAGCCGTCGTCGTCGTTGTGGTACGCGGTGAGGCGAGCTGCCAGCATATCGGTCACCGGGCCGCCGACACTGGCCATGACGTAGCGGCTGGGGCCGCCGCGAGGGCCCTGATCGATGGCCGCGCGGGCAGTGAACTCGAACTCATCGCCGGGCAACTTGCTGTTCAGCAGCACCGCGCCGCCGGTCACGTTGCGGCCGAACAGGGTGCCCTGGGGGCCGCGCAGCACTTCCACGCTTTCAAGGTCAAAGGTGTCAAACAGGATGCCGTTGTTGAGACCGACATAGACACCGTCGACAATCACGCCCACGGTCGGATCGATGCCGGGGATGGAGCTGTTCACGCCGAGACCGCGGATGGCAAAGTTCGCGGTGCCGCGGGCCGTGCCGACGTCGTCCAGCGCCACGTTGGGCAGGCGTACGGACAGGTTGGTCAGGTCGCGAATCTTCAGCGATTCCAGCTGGTCAGCGCCAAGCGCAGAAATCGACATCGGCACTTCCTGGGAACCTTCCTCGCGTTTCCGGGCGGTGACCACGACCTCCTCCAGCAGGGCGGATGCGCCGCGCCGGGTGTCCTGGGCCTGGGCCCCGGTGGTAAACGTGGTTGCCATAACGGTGCCCAGCAGGGCGGCAATGCCGGCTGCCAGTGGGCTCTTTTTCAGGGATTGCGGTTGCTTGTTGAGTTGCATTTCATTTACTCCTTGTAATTATAAAATCACTGCCGGTCTTTCAGAATTGCGCTTGTCCCCTGTGCGTGCGCTGCGCTGTTGCGTGGTTAAAGGCTAGTGTGGTGTTTTTGGCAAGGGCGAACAAGCCCGATTATTACCGCAGTTTTCCTTGTGGTAAAGCCAAGTTGACACATTAAACATACCTGTTCCGGGATGCCAGCATTCCGGTGCGTTAAAATTGCCAAAAGACCGCCGGCAACAGGCGGGCTTCGCGGTTTTCACTGCCCGCTGGTATGATGGCGCCCCCGGTAAGCCACTGGCCCATGCGCAAAGCCTATGTCCGATGTTCTGCAACACCTGCACTCCCGTAATTCGGCGCCGCGACTGGTGGCACCCGGTCCTTCCCCGGAGCAGCTCGAGGAACTCCTGCAAGCCGCGCTGCGGGCTCCCGACCACGCCTGGCTGAGACCCTGGCGTTTCGTTACCATTGAGGGTGATCGGCGCGAGGATTTTGGGGAGGTACTGGAGCGCTGTCTGCTGCGTCGGGATCCGGCTGCTGATGTTTCCGCTCGGGAAAAGGCGCGCGCGGCACCGCTGCGCGCACCTCTGGTGCTGGTGGTTATTGCCCGGCTGCGGGAACATCCGAAGGTGCCCTTTGAGGAACAGCGGCTGTCTGCAGGCTGTGCGGCGCACGCGATCCTGCTGGCCGCAGAAGCCCTGGGCTATGCCGGGATCTGGCGTACCGGCAACGCGGCCTTCGACCCCTATGTGGGGTCAGCGCTGGGGCTGGAAGCCAACGAGGAAGTGGTTGCCTTTCTTTACCTCGGAACCCGCGACGGCAGCCCGAAAAACCTGCCGACACTGAAATCCGCTGATTTTCTCAGCCGCTGGTAAGCAGCGGCTGCCACTGCATGCAACAGGAGTGATCACCAGCATGTCGATGCCTGAATTCGAGACCCTGGCTGTAACTATTGAACAGCACGTCGCCACCGTGGCGCTTAACCGCCCGGACAAGGCCAATTCCATGAACGCGGCCATGTGGCCGGAACTGCAGGCCTGCTTTGAATGGCTCGATGGCGAGCCAGGCGTGCGCGCGGTGGTGCTCATCGGGAACGGCAAGCATTTTTGCGCCGGCCTGGACCTCGCCATGTTCAATGGTCTCAAGGGGCAATCCAGCGACCCTGCCCGCCAGGGAGAGGAATTCCGTCGCAATGTGCTGCGCATGCAGGACAATCTGAGCGCGATCGAAAACTGCCGCAAGCCGGTGCTGGCGGCAATCCACAATACCTGCATAGGCGGGGGTGTCGACCTGATTTGCTGTTGCGACATGCGCTACGCCACCGCGGATGCCTGGTTCGCGATCCGTGAAATCGACATCGGCATGACCGCGGATGTTGGCACCCTGCAGCGCATGCCGAGGCTGGTTGCCGAGGGTCTGGTGCGTGAGCTGGCCTATACCGGCCGCAAGCTGGAGGCGGACGAGGCCCGCCAGAGTGGCTTCGTCAACCGGGTCTTCGATGACCGCGAGACCATGTTGCGTGAAGTGACGGCCATTGCCCGCACTATCGCCGACAAATCCCCACTGGCGGTGCGGGGTACCAAGGAAATGTTGCTCTACACCCGCGATCACAGTGTTCGGGACGGCCTCAACTATATCGCCACCTGGAACGCAGGGATGATGAGCCAGGCCGACCTGATGGCGGGTATTCAGGCGCAGGCTGAGGGCAAACAGGCGTCCTACGAGGACTGAGGGACGCCCCCCAGGGAGCGGGGCGCCCAGGCTGCTCCGCCTAGGGATTCCCCGGCCAGATCTTGGAAACGATGAAAGGATGGAAGGCTGTGGCAATGCCTTCTTTGACAAAGTTCTCGTTTTCCAGAATGTTGCGGCGGCGAACAAAGCGGCCAGCCGAGGAGCGCGTGTCAATCGCATCCGTTGCATCAAGACCGCCCACGCTGGCAAAGACGCGCTGCAGCTCCATGTCGTAGACGCTGATCTGCAAAGAGGCTACCGAGGCTGACTGGTTCCAGTCAAAGTCCGCTGAAACCCCGGTGCCGGGGCCTTGCAGCGAGGGCTTGCGGCTGACCCCGTGCCAGCGGGCTATCCGCTGCATACCGCTGCCGAAGGGTACCTGCGACTCGATCAGGTCAGTGAATACAAAGGCGTCGACCTCGGTGGTTTCCTGCAATCGGTCACGCACGCTTTGCATGACCTGGGCGAAGGTATTCATGTTGACCCTGCCGGTGGTTGGGTCGAAAGGATCCCCGAAGGCGCGCACGGCAGCGTTCCAGTGCTGGATGAAGTCGCGCTGGGGCAGAACCTTGTAGCCATTGTCTTTGAGGTAGGTGCTGACCATGCCGTCAATCCGCGGCGCTTCCTTGTCGAGGTAGGCGCGAGAAGGTGGCCCCAGGTTGACATGGGGGATGATTACGGTCTTCACCTTGGTCTGCGCCAGTTTCTCCGCGTCCAGCTCATAGGGGAATACGGTGGGGTTGTAGGTCGGCGCGCCGCTGCAGGCAGCCAGTCCCAGCAGCGCGGCCAGAGCGATCGCGGTGCTGCCCAGAGTGCGGAAGTAACGCATAGTGGCTCCAGTTGGTTTATAGTGCGCGCATGGTAGCAAAATCTCGCGGGGGAGACAGCGACAATGGCAGCTGAAGTATTCGACTCGGTGGCTGGAGACGGCCCTGACGTGGTGCTTTTGCACGGTTTGTTCGGAATGGGAAGCAATCTGGGTGCATTGTCGCGTGCACTGCAGGACCACTATCGGGTACACAGTCTTGATCTCCCCAACCACGGCCGTTCCGCCTGGACCCAGAGTACGGCACTGCCGGATCTGGCAGCCGCTGTGCAGCGCTGGATGGAGCACCGCGATCTGGACATGGCGCACTTTGTCGGCCATTCCCTTGGCGGCAAGGTTGCCATGCAGCTGGCGCTGGATGCACCGTACCGTGTCGATGCCCTGGTTGTGGCTGACATCGCTCCGGTAGCCTATCCGCCATCCCACCAGGCAGTATTCGCAGCGCTGGCAGCGGTCGATGGCGCCGGCTGCCGCAGCCGCACCGAGGCCGGGAAACTGATGGCTGAACATCTGCAGGACGAGGGCGTTATCCAGTTTCTGCTGCTCAGCCTGCAACGCAACGATGCCGGTGAATACCACTGGCGGTTCAATCACAGACTTCTGCTGGACCACTACGCTGATCTGCGCGCAGAGGTGGCTCTGCAGCCGCCCTTCAACGGTCGTACACTTTTTATCAAGGGCGGGGAGTCGAGCTACATAGCGGATGAACACATTCCGGAGATAGAGGCGCGCTTCCCTCAGGCAGTGCTGGCAGAGATGCCCGGCTGCGGCCATTGGCTGCATGCAGAACAACCAGCCCTGTTCAACAAGCTAGTGCTGCGTTTTCTTGACGGCTGATCTGCGCCGACGCGAGGCCTGACCGTGTATTTTACCCTCGGGGAAGTGTTGGCAGTGCTCTGTTTCGGCGCGCTGTGCGTCTGGTTTCTGTCTGCCATCCGGGTGCGGGAACTGGCGGTGGCGGCGGTAGCCCGGGCCGGCAAGCGCGATGACTTCCAGCTTCTCGACCAGACCGTGCAGCTATCCCGCGTCTCTCTGAGTCGCGATGAACGCGGCAGTTGGCATGTCTGGCGCCAATACCGTTTCGACTACAGTTTTGATGGCGTCCAGCGGCATGAAGGCTTTGTCATCATGCTGGGCAAGCGGCTGCAGGCGGTGGTGGTGCGAGAGCCCGATTCCACGCTGCATTGAGTGTCCCGAGCCCCTACGGCAACAATCCGACGATGACCACCACACCCAGAGCAACCAGCACAGCCCCCAGCAGCTGGTCCACCCGCTTGCCGTGGCGCTGCAAAAGCGCCATCCAGGCAGGTCGGCTCACCAGCAGCGCCACCAGGCAGTACCACAGGGCGTCCGTGACCGATATCGTGGCCACCAGCAGTGCGTAGACGCGCCAGCTGGGCTCGGCGGGCAGAAACTGGCTGAACAAGGCCACCATGAACAGCGCCAG
>JBLRXF010000245.1:0-4950 GCA_047920875.1 Haliea sp.
CGCTAGCCTCAAGAATTGTTGTGTACTCCAGTCCATCGATAGCTGGAGGCAGTGCCGTTGTTGCAATAGAAACTGCAGCAACGGTTACTTGCAGCGTGAAGGAACTCTGGGCCGACCGGCCGTTGCGATCTGTAACTCTAACCGTTAGGCCATAAGTGCCCATTCGGGGTGGAGCTTCGCCCTGTAGAACACCATTTTCGTTTAGCTTTAGTCCTGTTCCGCCATCGTCAACGAGTGACCAAGTGTAAGGTTCGCTGCCTCCCGTAGCCTCAAGGACGGCGGCGTAAGGCGCTGCATCCAGTGTTGGCAGACTGTCTGTCACGATGCTGATGCTTGTTGCATCCCCGTCCCCATCATCAAGGAAGCCACCACCGCTGCCACCGCCGCCGCAGGCACTCAACAACAATGTTGCCGCAGCCAGGAACAGCAATTTTGAATACTTAAACATGATCTTCCCCTTTCAGTGCCAACAGTGGTGGAGGCTGATGTGCTCTGGTGTTCCACCCTCGCATGCGAGCTGCGAGCTTCTTATCCGTCAATAGACTAGCACGGTTATAAAAGCAAAACTGTAGATATAACATGATGATAGATGGTTTTTGTGATTTTCTGCACAAACAATGGAGGCTTCGGTCTCCAACGGCCGAGGCAGCCCCTGTCTCGGGTCCCTCAATATTCCAAGAGCGACCCATTTTGGCAAGCAATTTCCCGGTAACAAGGTGTTGCGTCTACTCGCTCACAGCCAGCCTGCAACGTCCAGAAGCTTGACCGCGCCCAGACCGACCGCAACGGCCACCACTGTGGCCCCCAGCAGATTGGCACCGACACTGTTGGTGTGCTGTCCCAACAGCTGGCGGCTGTTCATCACCAGCAGCAGAAACACCGCGACGACCGGCAGCAGCAGGCCGTTGGCCATCTGCGCAAACAGGATCGCGGTCAGCGGCCTGGTGCCCAGGGCGGCGAACAGGGTGCCGGTCAGGAGAACCGTCATCCAGACCAGGCGGAAGCCCGGCGCGGAGAGGTTGTTGCGCCAGCCCAGGGCGCCGCAGACGGCGTAGGCCGCCGCCAGGGGGGCAGTAATTGCGCTGGTGAAGCCGCCTGCAAAGAGGCCGGCGGCAAATACGTAGCCGGCGGCGGGACCGAGCAGGGGCTCCAGTTGTCTGGCCAGAGAGCCTCCGTCGAATGCCAGCCCGGTACTGAAGAATGCCGCCGCGGCGGTGCTCATGATGGCCAGGGTGATAAGGCCACCGAGGCCTATGGAGAGCCCACTGTCGAGCCGGGATTCGCGGATGGCCTGGTCGACCGGTACCGCGGCCGACCACTTTTCCCGCACCGCGTTGGCGTGCAGAAACAGGTTGTAGGGGACCACAGTAGTGCCGACCAGGGCGATTGCCACCATGGCTGAACCGTCGGGCAGGCTGGGTCGCAGGAGACCCAGCAGCAGGTCCTTCGCGGCCGGGGCCACCAGCGCTGCGGTCAGCAGGAAGACGACGCTCATGGTCAGAACCAGCAGGATCAGCGCACCCTCCAGCAGTCTGTAGCGGCCACTGGCCAGCAGCAGGGCGGCACTGGCTCCAATCACGATCGCCCAGACACCCTCCCCGGGATTGAAGACATTGTTCAGTGCCAGTGCGGCCCCGGCGATATTGCCCGCTTCATAGGCAGCATTGCCAAAGCCTACCGCGGCCACGATCAGCAGTACCGCGAACTTGCCGAACAGGGGGCTGCGGAAGTGGGCGCGCATGGCCTCGGCCAGACCTTCGCGGGTGACCAGGCCGAGGCGCGCGCTCATTTCCTGCAGCACCATCGTCGCGGCAACGGAGAACAGCAGGGCCCAGAGCAGGGCAAAACCGAAGTGGGCGCCGGCGCTGCTGGCGGTGGTGATGGTGCCGGGACCAATGAAGGCGGCGGTCACCAGGAGGCCGGGGCCGAAGCGGGAGCGACGGGTGGAGCCGGTGGTGTTCATGGTGGGAAGCCACTGCTGCTGGTGAACCGTGATACTAGCAGCCAGAGGCTAGGTTGTGACCCGTGGCTGCTGCTACCATGCCGCCTAATGAATGCGCCGTCCGCCTCGCTGCCCTCTCTGTGTGTATCTGTGGTTCTCCACCACAGCGATCCCGTGCGCCTGGGCGAAACCCTGGGTACTCTGTTGCTGGCGGTAAAAGAAGCCCGCAGTGCCGGCGTTGTGGCTGCGGTGACGCTGGCGGTGATCGATAACTCCGTCTGCAGCCACTACCACCGCTTATTGCAGCAGCAGCTTGCGACTCAGCCCTGGGCTGAGGCCGATATGACATGCGAGGTGCTGCAAATGTCGCGCAATGCCGGCTACGGCGCGGGGCATAATGAAGCCCTCAAACACTGGCCCGCTGACTGCCATCTGATTCTCAATCCTGATATTGCCCTGGCGCCGGAGGCGCTGCGGCTGGGGCTTGAGTATCTGTGCGATTATCCGCTAACGGCGCTGGTGTGCCCGCGGGGAGAGGCCGGAGATGGCAGTCCTGCTCACCTCAGCAAGCGTCTGCCCACTGTGCTGGTGCTGGTGCTGCGCGCCTTTGCCCCGGTCCGGTTACAGCAGCTGTTTGCGCAGCGCCTGGCGCAGTACGAAATGCATGACCTGCAGACAGCCGGGCAGCCCGCCCCGGTGCCTCTGGCCAGCGGCTGCTTCATGCTGGTGCGCGGCGCCGCGCTGCGTGCCGTGGGCGGTTTCGATGAGCGCTATTTTCTCTACTTCGAGGATTTTGATCTGTCCCTGCGGCTGGCGGGACAGGGGGCGGTGGAATACCTGCCGACAATGCATGTGCGCCATTACGGCGGCGCTAGCGCGGCCAAGGGCTGGCGTCATCGCTGGTGGTTCCTGCGCTCGGGAGTGCGCTTCTTCAGCGACCATGGCTGGCGCTGGTTCTAGGCCTTGACCGCCTGCTCTCGGACCTGTTCTTAGTGCGCCAGAGGAAAGCTGGTAGACTTGCCCCTGTGCCGACCATGGAACTGTAATGTCTACCCTTCGCGAACTGCAAAAGCTCGCCTGCCTGGAATCTCTGGGCCTGCAGCTGCTGGTGGCAAAGAGCCCGCTGCCCGGCGCCGCGCCCAGCGTTCCCCGGCTGGCGCTGCGCGCTCCGGCCGCCCCGGCGACAATGCCGCGGCTGGATGTCGGTCGCAAAGTGCCGGGCCCTGTTTCGGAAGCCGGGCAGCTGGCGGCAGAGGTGAATTCCCCGGTAGCCGGTTTGCCGGCGTTTCATCTGGCCGCGATCGTGGCCGGTGGCTGCCTGTGGCTGGAACCGCTCCCGGGGCCAGAGCTGGAGCAGGAGCCGCTGCAACTTATTCGTGCCATGGCCTTTGCTCTTCAGCGCAGGCCGGACAGCCCGCAGGTGACTCGGTTTGATTGGCCCCTGCACAGTAATCGCCAGCTGGATCTGAGCGCTGCTGCCGCCGCGGCGGCGCTCACGGGCTTCGTGCTGCGGCAGGTGCAGGACCGCCAATGCCGGGCTCTGGTGTTGCTGGGTCAGGCGGCGGGAGAGCACCTCTTGCAGCCTCAGCTGGATGGGGTACCCATTGTCCTGTTGCCCGCCACGCAGGAGCTGTTGGCGCAGCCACACAGCAAGCGCAAGGCCTGGCAGGCGCTGGCTCTTCTGGGTACGTGAGCTTGGCCACCATCAGACCCGGGCTGCCCGCTGATGCACCGGCAATGACGCGGCTGGATGCAGCGTCGTCGCCCTGGCCCTGGAATGAAGCGCAGTATGTGCGCAGCTGCACGCCCGTCGCGGATAACCGCGAGCGCGCCCTGCTGCTGGAGGCAGACGGTGTATTGCAGGGCCTGGTGGTGTTCGCTCCGGAGTTTGATGACGGCAGCATCTACAACATCGTTGTCGCCACCGGCGCGCGCCGCCAGGGCTACGGCCTGCTTTTGCTGGATGCCGCAATCGATGCGCTGATAGCCACCGGTGCGCGCCGCTGCCTGCTGGAGGTGCGCAAGTCGAACACCGGCGCCCGTCGTTTATACGAGGCTCGCGGCTTTCATATCGATGGCACGCGGCGCAACTACTATCCTCTGCCGCCTGGCCGTGAGGATGCCATTCTGATGTCGCTGGATTTGTGAGGAAGCTATGAACGTGCTGGAAACAGAGTGGTGGTCCATGGCGCTGGCGCCGGAATGGTGGGCCGAGACCGACGAAGACGGCACTATCCTGGTGGGTGACGAAGACGATGTCGGCTGTCTCGAAATCAACACCCTGCACAAAGAGCAGGGGGTGTTTGACGCTGGCGAACTGCTGCGGATTGCCGAGGAGGAATCGGCAGCCCCACAGCGTTGGCAGAAGGCCAGCTGCGGCGACTTCAGCGGCTGGCAGGCGGCGT
Source organism: Haliea sp. (assembly GCA_047920875.1). Classification (GTDB taxonomy): domain Bacteria; phylum Pseudomonadota; class Gammaproteobacteria; order Pseudomonadales; family Halieaceae; genus Haliea. Next base: position 4,348 of record JBLRXF010000245.1, read on the forward strand.
TTGTGGAGGGCGATGCGGCGGTGCGGGAGTGGTATCTCGCTGCAGGATCGGTACTGGTGTTCATCAGCTATAGCTGTGACGTCGACAACCGGGCCATGGACGATGCAGCGGTGGATGCCCTGCTGGAAACTCTGGTGGCCGCGGAGGCCGAGGGCGGCTGAGGCGCGGCCGACTCAGCTGATGGTGCCGGTTACCCGGACCCGCTTGGCGCCTCTCACCGGTTTGCTCTTCAGGGCGTCCTGGCGGCGTTTGATCTGCCGGTCCAGCAGGTTCTTGCCGGCGATCAGCAGGCCGGTAAAGATAAACGCTCCGGGTGGCAGAATGGCGAGCAGGAAGGGCTGGTAGTCGGCCACCAGCACCAGTTCCCAGCTGGCAGCAGCGGGGCCAAAGAGCAGATCCATATCAGCGAACAGGGCGCCGGTACCCAGCAGCTCGCGCAGGGCACCCAGCAGTACCAGCACGACGCCGAAACCCAGCCCCATCAACAGACCGTCGTACAGCGCGGGCCCTATCGGGTGCTTGCTGGCGAAGGCGTCGGCTCGTCCCAGAATGGTGCAGTTGGTGGTAATCAGGGGCAGGAATATGCCCAGTATGAGGTACAGC
>JBLRXF010000246.1:0-4891 GCA_047920875.1 Haliea sp.
GACAAGGCTCGTATCTCGCGGGCGGCCATTGCCGTAGCCTGCCCGGTAACCGGCGACGAGATTCGGCTGACCAACCGATCCTGGTCGTTCAGCCGCCGGGACTTGCAGGCTGAGCTCGGGTTCGATGAGATGCTGGTAATCAATGATTTCGGCGCGGCCGCCCGTTCCATTCCAGCGCTATATGACGATGAAAAGATGATCCTTCACCACGGCGTCCATCAGGAACCACGCGCGCCGATCAGCGTGATTGGGCCGGGCACCGGCATGGGGGTCGCCCTGATCACGCAACTCGAACCAGACAACTGGCACGTCATCGAGACCGAGGGCGGTCATGTCAGTTACGCGCCGCAGGGTACCGAAGAGCAGATGATTCACGACTGGCTGATGGCCCGACATGGTCGGGTTTCGGTCGAGCGAGTGCTTTCGGGTAATGGCCTGGGTCGGATACATGCGGCGCTGTCGGGCCGTGATCCATCCAGGATTCAAACGCCTAACGATTCTTTTCTCCTGCCGGCCGATATCGTGGCCAGAGCGCTCGCCGGGGAGGATGTGGCTTCCCGTCGTGCGTTGGCTCGATTCTGTGCCGTTCTTGGCAGCTTTGCCGGTGACTGCGCCCTGATTCATGGTGCGCGTACCGTGGCTATTGCCGGCGGTATTGCACCGCGTGTCGCATCTTTCCTCCGAGCGAGCGCTTTTTTGGAAAGGTTTCTCGACAAGGGACGTTTTGCTGCATGGCTGGAAACGGTTCGCGTGGTGCTTGTCACGCATCCCGAACCCGGTCTTCTGGGTGCGGCGCTCGCGCTGCAAGACGCTCGAACGCCGATGATTGTTTCATGAGTGGTGTGCCTGACATGCAGAAGCTCGATTACCTGATGGGCGCAGCGCCGGTCATCCCCGTGTTGACGGTGGATGATGCTGGCAAGGCCGTACCTCTTGCCGCCACGCTGGTTTCAGCCGGTCTGACCGTTCTGGAGATAACCTTGCGCACGCCGATGGCGCTGGAAATCATTCGGCGCATTGCAGCAGAGGTCCCTCAGGCGTGCGTGGGCGCCGGCACTGTCCTGTGCGCCGACGATCTTGACCGAGTGGCCGATGCTGGCGCCCGGTTTGCCATTTCGCCGGGTGCGACTTCCGCACTTTACGAACGGGCCAGAACGCTGGATCTGCCCTTTTTGCCCGGGGTGGCTACTGCCGGTGAGATCCTGGCTGGTCGGGAGGCTGGCTGGTACCGTTTCAAGCTGTTTCCGGCCGCCGCCAGTGGTGGCATCAAGCTCCTCAAGAGCCTTCATGGGCCACTGCCCGATGTCTCCTTCTGCCCGACTGGCGGCATTGGCCCCGGCGATTTCCGGGACTACCTGGCGCTGCCCAACGTGCCTTGCGTCGGCGGTTCCTGGATGGTGCCGACTCAAGCGCTACATGCGACCGACTGGCCGCACATCGGGCAACTGGCTCGCGACTGTTTCTAAACTCACCCCGGCGTTGCATAGTATGAAAAAGCATATCTTGGCCATCTCAGTTCTCATGATCGCCATCCTGTATCTCTTTGGATGTGCCGACGGACTTGAAAGCACAAGTCAATACCAGACAAACGGTGGTGCCGAGCCCAATGTAATCAATGTTTGGGTCGGGAGCCGCACAGAAGCTCGAAGAGTACACGAGCGGGAGGTTCTGGAAGCGGTTCTGGAGATCACCAAAGAGGAATATGGCGCCTGGAAATTTGAGGAGCATGAGGAGGACTATCACGGAGACCGGGAATCCCGTGCATTCAAAGAGTATGGTCACGACATATTTGTAACGACTGCCGGAAACAAAAAACTGGAGGATGAAGAAAAAATCATTATCCACAGGGCCATTATGAATGGTGTTTTAGGGTTCAGAGTCTTGATCATTAGAGCGGAAGATCGAGAGAAATTCGCTCGCATCGAAACAGAAGAAGAACTCGGGAAATTACGCGTCGGCATTCCGGATACGTGGTCTGATGCAGAGATTTTTCGCCATAATGGATACAACGTGATAGAGCGTGGTACCTACGACGATATGTTCGAGCGCCTACATGATGATGAATATGATTTCACGGCATTGGGGGCAAACGAGGTTGAAAGTGTATTTGCCGACCGTGCAGACGAAGTTGAGGGTCTGATTCTGGTAGACCAACTTTTGATTTACTATCCATTCCCATTGCTTTTTTATGTCAACCCGGACAAGTCTGAGCTTGCAGAGAGAATTCAAAAAGGCATGTCCATGATTGTCGAAGATGGCACGCTGGATCGTATCTTTCAGAAACACAATGCCGAACTTATCGAAGCTCTCAGATTAAGCGAGAGACCCATCTTCAAGCTGGAAAGCCCTTTGCTACCAGAAGAAATGGTCGGCTACGAAAGCACCTTGCTTCAATAGAAAAAGCCGGGTCTGTCCGAATCCTGCAGCCGGGGCTATTGCCCCGGCGTTTGCAGTTACTGTATGCCGCCGGTCTGGCAGGCGCCCCCTGGCATCCCACCAAAACGGTGTTTGAGCTGGCTGTCAATCACACGTGCCAGTGCTGCCGGCGCTGTCAAACGGCAGGCTGGTATCGGCAACATCATTGACACAGAAGTTGACCGTGACGCTACCTCTCCTGGTGGAGCTGGTAATAAAGCTGGCCACACCATTGCTGTCGGTTACTTCCGTATGGGTCTCGCTCCAACTGCCGGAGAAGGTGCCGGTTACGCTTGCCCCTGCCACGGGATTGCCCAGGTTGTCGGTGATGGTGACATCGGCTACACCATACTTGTTGCCTCCGCCGGCATTTTGAGTGCCGGCGACTACGGAAGCGACTATGGTGGAGGTGGCTTCGTCGTCGCCATTATCGCCACCACCGTTGTCGCCGCCACCGTTATCGTCACCGTCGGGGCCCAGGATGGCCATCAGGTCGAAAACATAGGTGTCGCCGGAATAGTTGTCGGGATCAATCAAAAACACCACCTGATCGACCGATGTGTCATTGGTCAGGCCATCGATACGTTCCTGCAGACGAAAGCGCATTCTTTGCCAGCCGTCGGCATGCTCGATGAAAGCCACGTATTTGCTGTGGCGGCCGTCAATATCCAGAATCATCCGCACCGGGTGCAGGCGCTAACCGGACGTAGCTCATTAACTGCCACCAATTGTTAGCGCTGTCATTTTGTATTATGATTGAAGTTGAATGATAATGACAACGAATGCCCCCGGCCCTGTCATGATGGGTCTCGGCGTGGTTTTATAGGGACAGGGCGCATGGTGCAACGAAGACAACGGCCGCAGTCCGGCCGCATAACGATCAATGATGTGGCTGAGCTTTCCGGCGTGTCCATCAAGACCGTCTCGCGGGTACTCAACAACGAGCCCAACGTCCGCCCTGCCACGTATGCCAAGGTCGAAAAAGCAGTCAAGGCGCTGGAGTATTCGCCGCATCCGTCCGCCCGGGGCCTGGCCGGTGGCCGCTCGCGTATGATCGGGCTGATTTACGACAACCCCAGCCCCAACTATCTTTTCCAGGCCACCACCGGTGCCCTGCAGGCCAGCGAGGCAGCCGGTTACGGGGTGGCCTTGCTGGCGCCTGAGCAGGATGACCCTGACCTGGCCGGTAGCATCACCCGTTTCCTGTCGCAATCTCGTGTTGACGGATTGTTGCTCATCCCACCCATCGGGGATTTGCCCGAGCTGCTTGATGTCCTCGACGGGCTCGGTCTGCCCTATGCGCGCGTTGCGCCGCTGGACGGCCGCCCCGGAATCGGTGTCGCCATTGACGACCGCCTGGCCGCCGCCATGGTGGTCGAGCACCTCACCGGGCTTGGCCATCAGCGCATCGGGTTCGTGACCGGCCCGAAGAACCACGGTGCCGCAGCAGCCCGACTGGAAGGTTATCGCATGGGCCTGGCCAGGGCCGAGATCGACTACGATCCCGTGTTGGTCTTTGAAGGGAGCTTCGATCTCGCTTCCGGCGGGCGGGCCGCTACTTATTTCCTTGATATGCAAACGCCCCCGACCGCAATATTTGCCAGCAACGATGAAATGGCTGCCGGTCTGTTGCAGGTCGTGCTCAACCGCGGTTGCCGTGTGCCTGAACAGCTGTCGGTAGCCGGGTACGACGACACCCCCCTTTCCCGGGCCGTCTGGCCGGCGCTGACGACCGTGCGCCAGCCGATCCGGCCCATGGTCTATCGTGCCACCGAGCTCCTGCTCAATGCCATCAACCGGCCCGGGTCGCATCAACGCCCTTCGGCCCGCAGCGTGGAAGTCTTCGAGGCGCCACTGGTGGTCAGGGGCACCACGGGGCCATCGCCAAGCTGAGCCCGCCGAAAGCCCATTCGCCACTGCTATTGATTTAGTCCAGGAGAACAGGATGTTCACAACTGACCCTCATCGTTTCCGCATCACCTGCCTGCCGCTCTCTTTGCTGCTCATGGCCATCTTGATTGCCGGATGCCAGGATGCTTCCACCGTAGAGGGTTCGTCGCTTGAGGCGGCGTCGACCGAAGCCGGCGCCGAGGCTGCGAGCTCAATCTGGCCGCGCATCAACCGCGAACCGGATCCGGCGGTGGAGGGCTTTGTCGAGGATGTCCTGTCCCGAATGACTCTGGAGCGCAAAGTGGGTCAGATTATCCAGGCCGAAATCCAGCATGTTACGCCCGACCAGGTCCGTGACTTTGCGCTGGGCTCAGTGCTCAACGGTGGTGGCTCATTCCCTGACGGCGACGTCCGCGCAGCGGTGTCGGACTGGACCGAACTATCGCGCCGGCTGCATGAGGCCGCACTCGAGGCCGGAGGCGGTGACCCGGCGGTGCCTCTGCTGTGGGGTACTGATGCCGTGCATGGGCACAACAATGTCTTCGGCGCCACCGTCTTTCCACACAATATTGGCCTGGGTGTCGGA
>JBLRXF010000247.1:0-4885 GCA_047920875.1 Haliea sp.
GCGGCATGTTGCTGAATATCCTCGACCTGGAGGAGGTGTCAGTGGATGACGTGATGGTGCCGCGCAACGAGGTTTACGGAATCGATCTGGACGACAGCGACGAGGAGATCCTGCGCTGCGCCCAGGCCAGCAACCACACCCGCCTCCCCGTGTGGCGCGACGACATCAACAATATCGTCGGCGTCCTGCACATGCGCAATATCAGCCGCATCATTGACAAGCAGGGCCTGGACCGGGACGCGCTGGAACGGGAGATGGATAAACCCTACTTCATTCCGGAGAGCACGCCCCTGCACACCCAGCTGGTGCATTTCCAGAAGAACAAGCTGCGCCTCGCGATCGTGGTCGACGAGTACGGCGAGGTCATGGGCATTGTCGCTCTGGAAGATATTCTCGAGGAAATTGTCGGTGAGTTCACCTCGCGCATGGGAGACGACAACGAAACCATTTTTGCCCAGCGAGACGGCAGCTATATCATCGCCGGCAATGCCAACCTGAGGGAGGTCAACAAATCCCTCAGCTGGGAGCTGCCCACGGATGGCCCGAAGACCCTGAGCGGGCTGATTCTGGAGTATCTGGAGTCGTTTCCGGATGGCAATGCAGGCCTGGCGATTGCCGACTACCGCTTCGAAATCCTGGAGTTGCAGGGCAATGTGATCCAGGCCGTGCGTGCCTCCCCGGCGAAGACCAAGAGCAAGATGAAAGGGTGGTTCCAGTAAGGCGCTGACGAGCTCTACCGCAGCTGGAACTGATCGTCCTCAAGCCGTCGGTCCCGGGCTCGCTCCAGAATCATTTGCTTTTCCGTCTGGCTGGCCATAAACCAGTCCGTGATTTCATCCGCGGTGCGGTAACAGCCCAGGCAGACGTCCTTCTCGTCCAGCAGACACACCGATATGCAGGGCGAGGCCAGTTCGCGCACTTCGCTCATTCCTGCACCTCCAGACCGCGACTGTAGCGTGCGGCGTTCTGCACATAGTGTTCTGCGTTGAGGCCCAGGGCCGCCTGCTCTTCCTCCGTGAACTGGCGCCTGACTTTGGCCGGCGCGCCCAGCACCAGGCTGCCATCGGCAATCTCCATGCCTTCAGTGACCAGCGCACCTGCGCCAATCAGGCAGTTTTTGCCCACTTTGGCACCGTTGAGGACGATGGCGCCAATACCGACCAGGGAGCCATCGCCGATACTGCAGCCATGGAGCATCGCCTTGTGGCCCACGGTCACATTGCTGCCCACCACCGTGGGGAAGCCCGGATCCGCGTGCAGTACCGCGCCGTCCTGAATGTTAGTGCCTGCGCCAACTTCGATACGCTCCGCATCACCGCGCAGCACGCAGCTGAACCAGACGCTGCTGCGCTCATGCAAAGTCACATTGCCGATCACTGCCGCGTTCGGCGCGATGTAATGACCGCTGCCGATCAGCGTGACTGTCTGCCCGTCAAGGCTGTACTTCATATGTCTTCCTCCGTAAACGTCAGCGGATCCAGCCCCGCCTGCAGACCCAGATTCACCAGCAATAACAGCACCCTGGCGGTAGTGCCCCATACGGTATCACGGTCCAGATGGAAATGGGGCACGCGCAGCGGGCGACCGTCCACCGGGTCGGGCATATTGCGAACATGCCAGGCAGAAGCATCGGTGAAGTGCTGCAGCGGCAGCAGCAGCAGCTCGGCCACTTCGCCAGGATCAGCCCGCAGCGGCAGGTTTGCGGGAATGACGGCGACGCAGGGATGAATGGTGAAGCCACTGCGGGTAAGCAGCGGCGCCAGCTCGCCGAGAGGACGCACGCGGTCTGGAAGACAGTTCACCTCCTCCTCGGCTTCGCGCAGGGCCGTATCCCAGGGACCGCGGTCCCCGAGCTCGCGCTTGCCCCCCGGGAAGGCCACCTCACCGGGGTGCAGGGGCAAGTGCAGGGCGCGGCGCCCCAGCAGCACCCGCGGCTGCGCTTCATCCGTCAGCGCCACCAGCACGCCGGCCTGACGGCCGCTGCCTTCCCAGGCGGGGCGCTCCAGAGGCAGCGCCGCTTGCAAACGCCGGAACAGGTAGGCCGCCGTCGTCACGGCTCAGTTACCCTCGGCTTGGCGCGCATAAAAGCGCTCCGCAAAGAGGTCAAGCTGACCCTGCTCAATGGCCGTGCGAATGCCTGCCATATGATTCTGGTAGAACCTGAGGTTATGGATGGTGTTGAGCTGGGAGCCGAGGATTTCATTGCACTTGTCGAGGTGGTGCAGATAGGCGCGGCTGAAGTGCTGGCAGGTGTAGCAATCACAATCCTCATCCAGCGGCAGTGTGCTGGTTTTATGCCGGGCGTTGCGCAGCTTGAGCACCCCGCGCGAGGTGAAGATGAAGCCGTTGCGCGCATTGCGGGTGGGCATCACGCAGTCGAACATGTCGATGCCGCGACGCACACCTTCCAGCAGGTCGGCCGGAGTACCCACCCCCATCAGGTAGCGCGGCCGATCCCTGGGGAGCCGTGGTTGCAAGTAGTCCAGCACCGCAATCATGTCCTCCTTGGGCTCACCCACCGAAAGGCCGCCGATGGCATAGCCGTCGAAGCCAATCGCTTCCAGCCCGGCCAGGGATTCGGTGCGCAGATCCTCGTACATCCCACCCTGCACAATACCAAACAGGGCCGCGGGGCTGTCGCCATGGGCGGCGCGGCTGCGGGCTGCCCAGCGCAGGGACAGCTCCATCGAGGTGCGCGCTTCCTGTGCCGCGGCCGGGTAAGGGGTGCACTCGTCAAAGATCATGACGATGTCGGAACCCAGCTTGTGCTGGATGGCGATTGACGTCTCCGGGTCCAGAAATACCCGGGAACCGTCCACCGGCGACTGGAATTTCACGCCGGCCTCGGTGATCTTGCGCATGGCACCCAGGCTGAACACCTGGAAACCGCCGGAGTCGGTAAGGATGGGGCCATCCCAGCCCATGAAATCATGCAGGTCCCCGTGCAGCTGGATGATGTCCGTGCCGGGCCGCAGCCACAGATGAAACGTATTGCCGAGGATGATCTCGGCGCCAATAGCGCGAATATCCCGTGGCAACATGCCCTTCACCGTGCCGTAGGTACCAACGGGCATGAAGGCGGGGGTTTCCACAGTGCCGCGGGGAAAGGTCAGGCGCCCACGGCGGGCGTGACCGTCACTGGCGAACTGCTCGAATTGCAGGTGACAGCTGCGGCTCATCGGGGCTCCAGGGCGGCGGGTTCGGGGGTAATGAACATGGCGTCACCATAGCTGAAAAACCGATAACGCTGGGCAATGGCCTCGCGGTAGGCGGCGGCAATATGGCCGCGGCCAGCAAAGGCGCTGACCAGCATCAGCAGAGTGGATTCGGGCAGGTGGAAATTGGTGATCATCGCGTCCACGACGCGGAAGCGATAGCCCGGATAAATAAAGATATCGGTATCACCACGGAGCGGCGTCACCAGACCCTGACCACAGGCAGCAGACTCCAGCGAGCGCACCGCCGTCGTGCCCACCGCCACTACCCGCCCACCCCGGGCACGGGTCGCAGCCAACGCCGCGCAGAGGGGCTCATCGACCTCCAGGTATTCGGCGTGCATGTGGTGGTCTTCGACCGCGTCTACCCGCACCGGCTGGAAGGTGCCGGCGCCCACGTGCAGCGTGACAGCGGCCCGTTCAACACCCGTCTCTGCAAGCTGCTGCAGCAGCGTTTCGGTGAAATGCAGGCCCGCAGTCGGCGCAGCCACGGCACCATCGCGCTCGGCAAAGACCGTCTGGTAACGATCGCGGTCCGCCACTTCGTCTGCGCGCTCGATATAGGGCGGCAGCGGCATGTGGCCAATATCCAGCAGGATTTCATGCAGCGCGACCCCCGGGGGTGCCTGCAGCCGGAACAATGCGTCCTCACGCCCGGTTACCGTGAGTTGCCAGGGACCAGCTTCAGCGCCCTCGACAGGTGTCAGGTGAATTACTGTACCGGGCTTGGGAGACTTGCTGGCGCGAATGTGAGCCAGGGCCGTTTCCACACCGGTCACGCGCTCAATCAGGATTTCCACTCGCCCACCAGAGGCTTTATAGCCCCACAGGCGCGCGGGGATTACCCGGGTATTGTTGAATACCAGCAGGTCGCCAGCGTTGAGGCAGGTGGGCAAATCGGTAAACTGCAGGTGCTGGAGGGCACCGCTGGCACCATTCAGAGCCAGCAAGCGGCTGGCGCTGCGCTCGGGCAGGGGCCGCTGGGCAATCAGCTCCGGTGGCAATTCATAGTGGAAATCGCTGACTTTCATCGCAAAAAAAGCCGGCCCGAAGCCGGCTTCCTCGTCTGCAGCCTGCTTCAGGCCTGCGGTTCATCCCCGGCGTCGGCTTCAGCCGCAACCTCTTCCCCTGCCTCAACGGCAGCCTCTTCGGCGGCAGGCTCTTCAGCCGGTGCTTCCACTACAGGAGCCGGCTTGGGGGCAGGCGCCTTGACCAGGCCTTCCGCGGTCAAAATGCTCACTTTTTCGTCGCCATTGACGGGCTTGCGCTTGGCGTCCTTGACAGCATAGCGCTCGTCGCCGCGCTGAAAAATGCTGTACTCGGGGGTCTTCTTGATCAGTTTCATCGGCATGATCTTTTCTCCTGCGATACTCAGAAATTGGCCCCTGGGGGCATGGCTTGCCGCCCAGGCACCTGCGCAGCGGCGCGCAGTCTACAGGCAAATGCCAGACAGGTTAAGGAAAATCGTTGCAGTCGGTCCCGCGATTGCTATAATCGCGCGCTCTCCACGGGCCGAACACAGCGCCCGCCGCCCTTCTGCCGGAGTGGTGAAATTGGTAGACACAGGGGATTCAAAATCCCCCGCCCTTAAAAGCGTGCCGGTTCGAGTCCGGCCTCCGGTACCAGCCTATATTTACTTGCTATCGCCACCGGGATATCTCACCCCTGTA
>JBLRXF010000248.1:0-4873 GCA_047920875.1 Haliea sp.
GGCCCAGGCCACCTTCTCTGGCCGCTGCGCGGCCATTCACCTTGTCTGCGGGCGATCGCGCGGAGACTGGGCTTCTACAAAAGCACTGCGATCGCCCAGAGACTGGGCTCCTACAAGGGAGCAGGGCTTGGGAAGAAGAGTTCGCGCAACCTGTCGCCCGGCTCGGGGGCACGCATGAAGGCCTCGCCCACAAGAAAGCTGAACACGCCGGCGTCACGCATCAACGCCACATCACCCGCGGTGTGAATGCCGCTCTCCGTGACAACCACCCGATCCACAGGTATGTGCGGCAGCAGGCCGATCGTGGTCTGCAGCGAGGTCTCAAAGCTGTGCAGGTCGCGGTTATTGATGCCCAGCAGCGGCGTCGACAGCGCCAGCGCCCGCTCCAGCTCGGCGCGGTCGTGCACCTCCACCAAAACATCCAGGCCATACTCCGCCGCCGCCGCCGCCAGCTCCTGCATCTGCCGATCTTCCAGCGCGGCCACAATCAGCAGCACCGCGTCGGCGCCAATTGCTCGGGCCTCCACAACCTGCCAGACATCCACGGTGAAATCCTTGCGCAGCACCGGCAACTCGCAGGCCGCGCGGGCCTCTCGCAGATGGGCGTCCGCGCCCTGGAAAAAATCCACATCCGTCAGAACCGAAAGACAGACGGCGCCGCCGCGCTGGTAGCTCTCGGCAATTTGCCCGGGCTGGAAATCCTCGCGGATCACCCCCTGGCTGGGGGACGCTTTCTTGACCTCCGCGATCACCGCGGGCAGCGCCTGCGCCACCTGCCGCTGCAGGGCAGAGGCGAACCCGCGCGCGGGGGACTGCTCGCTGATGCGGGATTCCAGATCCGCCAGCGATTGCCCTGCCCTGCGCTCGGCGACCTCTTCCTGCTTGCGGGCGAGGATGCGGCGCAGGATGGTGGAAACTCCGCCCATCAGCCGTGCCCCCCGCTGCTCATCATCTGGGTAAAGCTGACAAATTCCTTGAGCTTTTCCATCGCCTGGCCGGTGGCAATCAGGTCGTCCGCCATGGCAACGCCGTCAGCAATGGTTGCCGCCAGGCCGCTGACATAAATGGTAGCGCCGGCGTTGAGCGCGATCATGGTTGCAGCCTTGCGGCCCAGCTCGCTGTCGCCCCGGCCCAGGGCCGCGCGAATTATCGCCGCCGACTCCGCGGCGCTGCTGACCGCAAGACCGCTCAGATCATGCCGTTCAAAGCCGAAATCCTCCGGGGCGATGTGGTAACTGGACACCGTACCGCGGACCAGCTCGGCAACCTGGGTGCTGCCACTGATGGAAATTTCGTCCAGACCGCCCTCACCGTGCACCACTAGCGCGTGTTCACTGCCGAGCACTTTCAGCACCTCCGCCAGCGGGCGGCACAGGGCTGGGTCGAAAACGCCAATCACCTGGCGCTTGACGCCCGCGGGGTTGGTCAGCGGCCCCAGTACATTGAAGATGGTGCGCATACCCAGCTCCCGGCGCGGGCCAACCGCGTGGCGCATTGCGGCATGGTGGGCGGGGGCAAACATGAAGCCCAGACCGACGCTGTCGATGCTTCTAGCCACTTGGGCGGGACTGAGGTCCAGGGGTACACCCAGCTCTTCCAGCAGATCGGAGCTGCCGGAGGTGCTGGAAACCGAGCGGTTGCCATGCTTGGCCACCTGGGCACCCGCCGCAGCCACCACAAAGGTGGCGGCCGTAGAGACATTGAAGAGGTTGGAGCCGTCGCCGCCGGTACCCACCAGGTCCACCAGATGCGGCCCGGTTACCGCAACCGGCGTCGCCAGCTCACGCATCACCTGGGCGGCGCCGGCAATCTCGTCGATGGTCTCGCCCTTCATGCGCAGCGCCACCAACAGGGCGCCAATCTGGGCATCGGAGGCGCCGCCGGACATCACCGTGCCCATCACCGAGGCCATCTCCTGGCGGCTCAAATCCTGTTTTGCCACCAGCCGTGCCAGTGCCTGTTGCATATCCATCAGCGGGTCTCCAGCTCGAGAAAGTTGCGCAGTAAATCGTGGCCGTGGGCGGTAAGAATCGATTCCGGATGGAACTGCACCCCCTCGACCGCCAGTTCACGATGCCGCAGGCCCATGATTTCATCCATCTCGCCGCTCTCGGTTTCGGTCCAGGCGGTGATTTCCAGGCAGTCCGGCAAACCGTCCCTCGCCACTATCAGGCTGTGATAGCGGGTCGCCTCGAAGGGCTGGCTCAGGCCGCGGAACACACCCTGCCCCCGGTGGTGGATGGGGGACGTCTTGCCGTGCATGACCTGCCGGGCGCGCACCACCTGGCCGCCATAAACCTGGCCAATGCTCTGCATGCCCAGACACACACCGAGTATGGGCAACTTGCCCGCGTACTCGGCAATCACCGCCATGGAAATCCCGGCCTCGTTCGGCGTGCAGGGGCCCGGAGAAATCACGATACGTTCCGGTGCCAGGGCCTCAATATCCGCAACGACGATTTCATCGTTGCGAACCACCTGTACCTCGGCACCGAGCTCACCCAGATACTGCACGATATTCCAGGTGAAGGAGTCGTAATTGTCGATCATCAGTATCTTGGGCATAAACATCTCTATTGGCGCAGGAATAGCAGTATCTGAGGGACCCGGGCCAGCTCTGCAAAAGGCGGGAATTATAACATGCAGGCATTCTTGTCGGTCCAGCGCGTTTCGCGCTGCGCCATTAGCGCAGGCTCACGCCCTTGATCAGCGCATACACCTGCACCCCGGGCGCCAGCGCCAATCGCTCGCAGGAGCGGCGGGTGATTCGCGACAGCAGCCGCTCGCCGCCGGCATCCAGCTGCAGCAGCGCATGGCCGGGGTTGGGATCCTCACTGATACCCGCAATGGTGACCGCCAGGCAATTGTTAACGCTGGAGTCCAGGGGCGGACTGAGCGCAATGGCGACGTCACGGGCAAGAATCTGCACCCGCTGCGGCCTGCCCACCGGCTTGTCCACGCGGGAGACCCACAGTACACCGGCATTGCTGCTGAGCTCGGTGAGGTGATGGTGGCTGTCGTGGCGCAGCACAATGGCGTCGACGAAGGAGGACGCCTGCTCGCTGTGGGCCAGGGGCAGGTCAGTGCGGGTCAGCAGGTCCTGCAGATCACCCTCGGCCAGCACCCGCCCCTGCTCCAGCAGTACCATGTAATCAGCGAGGCGCGCGACTTCGCCAATCTGGTGGCTGACATACAACACCGGGATATCGAGCCCGGCATGCAACTGCTCCAGATACGGCAGGATATCCGCCTTGCTGGCCTCGTCCAGAGAAGCCATCGGCTCATCCATCAGCAGCAGCTCGGGGCTGGAGAGCAGGGCGCGCGCCATGGCCACCCGCTGGCGCTGCCCCCCGGACAGCTGATCGGGATAGCGTGCCAACAAATCATCCAGACCGAACAGCCCCACGGTGTCGTCAAAATCCACCCGGCGCGCAGCGGCTGGAACACGGCGCTGCCCGTAGCGCAGATTCCCGTGCACGTCGAGATGCGGAAACAGACTCGCTTCCTGAAACACATAACCCACCGGCCGCCGGTGCGGGGGCAGGAAGCTGGCTGACTCCTGCCAGCATTGGCCGTTGACGACGAGGCGCCCGCGCGGCGCCCGCTCAAGCCCCGCCATACAGCGCAAAATGGTGGTTTTGCCCGAGCCGGAGGGCCCGAACAACGCACTGACACCCCGCGACGGGATAGTGAAATGCGCATCCAGGGTGAAGCCGGGGCGCGGGATATGGAAACTTGCCTCCAGAGTCACTGAATGACCCCAACCAGGCGGAAGCGTTTATTCAACGCGTACACCGACAGCAACATAACAAAAGCCAGCGCCATCAAGACCAGTGACAGGCTGTGGGCGGCACCGTAATCCATGGCCTCCACATGGCTGTAAATGGCAATGGAGGCCACCTGGGTCTGGCCGGGAATGCTGCCGCCAATCATTAGCAACACGCCAAACTCGCCCAGGGTGTGGGCGAAGGACAGCACCGCAGCGCTAAGAAAGCCGCGGCGGGCCAGCGGCACGACCACCGTCAGGAAACGATCCAGCGGGCCCGCACGCAGGGTCGCGGCCACTTCCAGCGGGCGACGGCCAATGCTTTGAAAGGCATTCTGCAGGGGCTGCACAACGAAAGGCAGGGAGTACAGCATCGAACCAATAACCAGGCCGGTGAAGGTAAAGGCGAGATGGCCGATGCCCACGCGCTCCAGAAAGCCTCCCACAGCGCCGCGGGGCCCCAGCAAAATCAGCAGATAAAAACCGATCACCGTTGGCGGCAACACCAGCGGCAGCGCCACCAGCGCCTCCACCAGCACCTTCAGGCGGCTGCGGCTATGAGCCAGCCACCAGGCCAGGGGCAGGCACGAGAGCATCAGCAGGGCGGTGCTGATCAGCGCCAGCTTCAGGGTCAGTTGCAGGGCAATCCAGTCCGCCTCATTCAAGCCCGGCATGGCGCTACGCTACTCATCGGGCAGGACAAAGCCGTGGTCGCGCAGGATACGGCGCGACCGGGGCTTGCGGATGTGGTTGGCAAACTCATGCGCTGCACTGTTATTGGCTGCCCGCTGCGTGATGATGAAGCCTTGCCTGAGGGGCTGGTGCAGGCTGTCGTCGATCAGGTAGTACCCGCCCCTGCGCGCAATGTCCGGATGCAGCACCAGCGACAGGGCAACAATGCCAACCTCGGCCGCCCCACTCTGAACCAGTTGCAGGGTGTGCGCAATGTTTTCCCCAAACACCAGCCGCGGCGCCAGCGCGTCCCAGACTCCCGCGGCCTGCAACGCTTCCCGGGCGCGGGCGCCGTAGGGTGCGTGCCGCGGGTTGGCGATGGCGATACGCCGAAATTCTGGCCGCTGCAGGTCCGTGAGGGTCAGCGCAGAGGCA
>JBLRXF010000249.1:0-4860 GCA_047920875.1 Haliea sp.
ACGATAATCGCTGCGGACGACCCGATGGAAATGGACTTCGGCAGGTAGGAGCCATAGATCATCATGCCGCCCATGGCGACGCCGATGGAGAAAAAGGCCTGGCCGATCGCCACCAGAAACACGTCAGGACCGATCTTGCTGAAATCCGGGGTAAACAGCCAGGTGAGCGCCTCGCTGAAACCGCCAGCGAAATAATTGTAGGTCGCCAGCCCCACCAGCAGCAGGAACATCAGCGGCATCATCACCACCACGGCGCGCTCGATGCCTTGCTTCACCCCGGCGTAAATGATGAGACCGGTAATCAGCAAGCCGGCCAGGGTCCAGAACAGCATGCCGGCGGTGTCGTTGAGCACCGCGGCAAACTGGATGCTGGCGTTCAGCGCATCCACCTCCGCAAACCCGGTGGTGGCCGCCTTGTAAAGGTACCAAAGCACCCAGCCGACAATTGTCGCGTAGACAATCACTATCGTGTAGGCAGCGAGCAAGCCCATGCCACCCACCCACTGCCACTGGCGGCTGCGCCGGCTTTCCACCGCAACCACCGCCACCGCTTCCGGCGGGCTGGACTGACCCCTGCGGCCGACCATCAGCTCGGCAATGAGGATCGGGACACCGATTCCAAAAGCGCAGGCAAGGTAGATGATGACGAAGGCGGCGCCGCCATTTTCACCGGCAATATAGGGAAAGCGCCAGATATTGCCAAGGCCCACCGCGAAGCCGATCGCCGCCATGAGAAATGCAAAGCGCGAGGACCAGTGGTCAGCTGCCGCTATGGCCATGGGGTCACACTCCGGCTCTTATTGTCATTGGGTCAAGTGTACACAAAAGCCCGCCGTCGATCAGCTGCGGGCGGCTAGCTGCCGGCGGCCAGCGGCGCGCAGGCCTGCTGCAGCCAGGCCCGATCGGCTGCCGACAACAGCGGACCCACGGCCTTGGCGACCTGGTCGTGATAGGCATCCAGCCACTGCAACTCCTGAGTATCCAGCAGCGTCAGGTCCAGCAGACGCCGGTCGAAGGGCACCAGGGTCAGCGCCTCGAAACCGTACATCGGCGTTTCCAGTTCCCCCGCCACTTCCGTCACCACGACCAGGTTTTCGCAGCGAATACCAAAGGCGCCGTTGCGGTAATAACCGGGTTCATTGCTGATGATCATGCCAGGCTGCAGGGGCACCGGGGCCCAGGCCTTGGCAATGCGCTGGGGGCCCTCGTGCACGCTCAGGAAAGCGCCAACCCCGTGGCCGGTGCCGTGATCGTATTCGTGGCCCTCCCGCCAGAGGAACTGGCGTGCCAACACGTCGAGGTGGGTACCGGTGGTACCCTTGGGGAAGCGCGCCCGATCCAGGGCGATATGGCCTTTCAGGACCAGGGTAAACAGGCGCCGCACCTCGGCACCGGGATCACCGATGGCCACGGTACGGGTGATGTCCGTGGTGCCGTCGTTGTACTGGCCACCGGAATCCACGAGGTAGACCGAATCTGGCGTCAGACTGGCGGGGGTACCGTTGCGGTGGTTGTAGTGGCACATGGCGGCGTTGCTGCCGGCGGCGGAAATGGTGTCAAAGGAGGGACCCTGAAAATGCTCTCCGTCGGCCCTGAAAGCCAGTAGCCGGTCCGCCAGCTCGGCCTCGTCATGCAAGCGCCCGGCACCCTGCTCACCATCCAGCCAGGCCAGAAACCGCACCACCGCCGCGCCATCGCGGATGTGGGCGGAGCGGGCACCGGCAATTTCCACCGGATTCTTGCAGGCCTTGGGCATGATGACCGGGTCCGTGCCGGCCACCAGCGTGGCACCGCCCTCCCCCAGCAGCCGCTGTGACCAGGCGTTCGCAGTCACCGGATCCGCCAGTATCTGCTTGCCCGCCTGCGCACCGAGCAGGGCCTCGGCATCCTCCGGAGTATGCAGACGAACATCAGCGCCACAGTGTTGCTGCCAGCCGGGCGGCATGCGCGCCGGCTCCACCACCAGATCCACCGAACCGTCCGCCCACAGCAGCGCCAGCGACTGCAGCACCGGCAGACAGGGGATATCGCGCCCGCGCACATTGAGCAGCCAGGAGACGGAATCCGGGGCAAAGACCAGGGCGCCGTCCGCACCCACCGCACTGACCGCTGTGCCGATCCGAGACCTCTTGCTGACACTGGACTCACCGGTATAGGACTCCTCCAGCAGCAGTGCCGGGGCAACCTCGGCCGCCGGACGGTCCTGCCAGCAGCGGTCCACCAGGTTGTCGATATCCAGACACAGGACCAGCCCCGCCGCCGTCAGCTCGACCTCAGTCTGGCGCAGCCACTGCAGACTGTGCAGACGCGGATCAACTGCGACCCGATCACCGGGTTCCAAAGAGGCCAGGAGCCACTGCAGTGGTGGCTCCTCAATCAGGTGGTGGTAGCTGAAATCGGCGGCTGACACTTGCTGCCGGACCTGTACGGTATAGCGACCATCAACAAAGATGCCAGCGCGCTCGCGCAGGACCACGGCGGTGCCGGCAGACCCGGTAAAGCCCGTTGCCCACAGCAGGCGTTCGTTGTGCAGGGGAATGTATTCACCGAGATGCTCATCGGCACGGGGAATTACCAGAGCGTGATAGTCCCGCTCCTTCAGTAATTGGCGCAAGGCGCTCAGGCGCAGGGCTGTCGTCATGGTCAAGGTCCGGTTTGGGGAGTTGCTCAGCCTTCCATCAGGTCGAAATCGGATTTCGAAATACCGCAGTCCGGGCACTCCCAGGTCTCTGGCAGATCCTCCCAGCGCGTACCGGGAGGGATACCGTCGTCGGGAAGGCCCAGCGCTTCATCGTAGATGAAACCACAGATCACACATTCATATTTGCGAAAGTCGGCGTCGCTCATCGGCAAGGATTCCTTGTCAGGGTTGGAAACAGATGACACCTGCACTCAGGTGCCGGGTAGGGGTAGCTGGCCCTCCAGGCGCAAGTCGTAGCCCTCCGCCACCGGTCTGGCCAACAGCGAGAGCGCCTCCTGCAACTGCGGCTCCCAGTTACCGTCATGGGCAAGCAAGACCGCGATGCTATAACTCGACCGCGCCAACTGCAACTGACCCGTGGCCCGCAGCGGACCGGACAGGGTCAGCACTTCACCCGCCAGATCACCGCCGCGCGGCTGGGCAACCTCAAGCACATAGCTGCCCAGCGGCAGTACGCCGCGGGGCGACTCCCATGCTGCCTGTTGCCACAGCAGCCGGCCCTGGGCTTGCAGCGGCATGCCGTCACGCAGGTGTAGCTGCTCTGCCTGCAAAGACACCACACCCTGCAGCGCAATGGGCGCCAGGTGACGCAGCAGTGCCGCATCAAAGCTGGCATCCAGATTCTCCAGCTTGAGGTCATTGGGCCCGCGCACTTGTATCGCTGTCTGCAGGCGCTGGCCACCCCAACGGCTGCTGACCTCAAGCTGCGGCGCCAGCATCAGCAGCGACCAGGGGCTCAGCGACCACTCGACTTCACCCAGGTGCAGCAGGCCCGCGTCCGTGATCACCATTACCCGGCCCGCACGACCCTGCCAGACGGTGCCCTGCAGGCCCTCAACCGTGAGCGGCGTATTTTCCAGCAAACGCAGCAGCAGGTGGGCCGGGGCACTGGCAACCAGAAGCAGCAACAGAAAGACCAGGGCCAGCGAGCCCGCCAGCCAGCGGCGACCGGTCACGAGCCCTGCCCGATCCGAACGGTGGCGTTGACAAAACCGGCGCTGCCAGCCTGGGTAATTGCCACTTCATCCAGCATCAGGCCCTCGGCCAGCTCCAGATGGTGCAACCAGGCGATCAGGTCGGCAAAGCGGGCATTTTCCAGCCGCACCTGCAGATCGCCCCGACTGCCCGGTTGCAAACGATTCACTGGCAGGCCGAAGCGAGCTGTACTTTGATTGACCACCGCCGTCAGGTTGCTGCGCTGGCCGCCGGGCCCCGCGGATGCGCGGGCCTGCTGCAGCTCGGCGACCAGGGTATCCACCCGCACCAGGGCCGCAGCCGCTGCCGTATTCTGCGCCAGCATGCGGTCGCGCATCGCCGCCACCGGCGACCAGAGCAAGATCCACAACAGGTAGAGCACTATCACCGCGGCCAGTACCAGCAGGCTCAATTGTTCGCGACGGTCAAGACGTGCAAACCAGGCTTGCATCAGGCACCCCCTACCCGGATCCGGGCGCGAACGCCGTCACCCTGCGCACTGCTGCTTTCCATTACCGCAGCCAGACCGGCCCCGACCAGGCCAGCGCGCAGCTGCTCCACCGCAGCAAAATCGTCGGCGACAAGGTTGAGGCGCATTTCACCGCCACGCTGGTTGTAGTTGATGCTGACAATACTGGTGCCTGGCCGCTGGGCGATGATGCTCCCGGCCTGTTCCAGCAGGCGCACAAAGCCGCCGCCTCCGCTGCCGCCGCGCAAACCGTCGAGCTGCCGCAGTAGCTGGCGCTCGGCATCCACCAGTGCGCCCTCGGGCATGGCTTGCCGGTAACTGGATTCCAGCGCCGCCCGCAGGGCCAGGTTTTCGCTGTCCAGGGCACGGTAATCGGCATAAGTTGCAGCCAGCTGCAGCGCAAAGGCAGCGCCAATGGCAACCGCGGCAATACGCCACTGTTGCCACCAGCGCGCCAGCGGCAAGCGGGCCACATAGGGGCCCTGGCGCAAATTCAGGGGGTGCTCGTCCCGCGCCAGCATCAGCGCCGAGCACAGATTGCCCTGGCGCCACTGGACCCGGCGGCGCAGGACCTCAGGAATCAGGGCCAGGTCGCGCGTCTGGTCACTGCCGTAAGCCACCAGGACCTCCGGGAGTGAATCCTCGGCTGCCGCCGCCAGCAGCAAGGGCAGCAGTTCCGGTTCGACCGTGTAACCCTCGCATTCGCCGCTGCGCA
>JBLRXF010000250.1:0-4855 GCA_047920875.1 Haliea sp.
CTCGGCAGTGGAGGTGCCTGGCGCCAGATCATAAACGGCTTCCTCGGCGAAGCGCACCCGGTCGGTATCCAGCAGCAGGGCCCGCTCCATCAGCGAGGGCCCGGGGATAATGTAGCCGCCCTCATGACGGCCGCTACCAGCCACCAGATCGATGGTGAGAGCAGAACCTGCATCAACCACGCAGAGACGGCCGGGGTGGCGGTGCCAGGCGCCGAGCATTGCCAGCCAGCGGTCAACGCCCATGCGCAGCGGCTGTTGATAACTGTTGACCAGTGCGCCGGTGCGCGCCTCGCTGCGGGCAAACCAGGGCTCGATCTGCCAGCGCTCTTGCAGCATGCCAGCAAGCTGAAACTCCGCTTCCTCACTGGCCACGCTGGCAATCCATATGCTGGCAACCCCATCGCTGCAGGCCAGCAGGCGTTTGCGCGAATCCTCATCATCGCGACGGTAAACGCCACGGGTTACGAGCTCGCCGCCCGCCATCAAGCGCCACTTGGCGCTACTGTTGCCGACGTCAAACTGCAGGCACTGAGCAGAGTTCACGATGCCGCCCTGAGCGAAATCTCGCCGCCGTAGATAGAGCGCACACCCAGGGTTGTTTCGAGCTGCAGCGCACCCCGTTCGTCGACGCCGCGGGCCACGCCGGCCTGACGCTGCTCACCGCTGTGCAGCACTACCGGCGCGTCAGCGAAAGCATCCAGAGCCATCCAGGCTTCCCGCCAGGGTGCAAAACCCGTGTGGGCGAAGCTCGCCGCCAGGGGCAGCAGCTCGTTCAACAGGTTTGCCACCACCGCATTGCGGTCGGGTACATCGCCACCGGCCAGTGTTGCAAGGTCAGTCCAGGCCTGGTCTATATCCCGCCCCGCAGCTGACGGCATGGCCACATTGATACCCACGCCTATAACTACCTGACAGCGACCGGAGGCATCGCCGGCCATTTCCAGCAACACCCCACCGAGCTTGGCACCGCCAAAGAGCAGGTCATTGGGCCATTTGAGTTGCAGTGACGGCAGCCCCAGTCGCGCCAGGGCCCGAGCCACAGCCACCCCCACTGCCAGGCTCAGACCCTCCAGAGCCGCGGCACCCTCGTGGTATTCCCACACGAATGACAGATAAATATTGCGGGCATAGGGGCTAACCCAGGCTCGCCCCCGCCGACCGCGACCGGCAGTCTGCAGTTCGGCGCTGCAGACCAGCCCCGGACCGCTGCCTGCAGCGACCCGGCGTAGCGCCTCGGCATTGGTGGAGTCGACGGTTTCGAGCAGCTGCAGTTCCCGCACCAGCCCACACACCGGGCCATCCAGACCCGCGCGGATTGCGGTTTCATCGAGCAACTCCACGCCCCCCGGAATGCGGTAGCCCCGCCCCTTCACCGACTCCACCGCCAGGCCCAGTTCCTCCAGCCGCTTGAGCTGTTTCCAGACGGCGGTGCGGCTCACCCCCAGTGCGGTCGCAAGATCCTGCCCGGAATGGAATTCGCCATCCGCCAGCATGGGGACCAGGGTTGTCTTGGGCATCTGTGTCATTGCCTGCCAATTGCAATTGAGAGCGCGGATGATACCAAATACTGGCGCGGTTCAACTGAACAACCAACGCCATTGGCCAGGGCTGGTAAAACGAGGGACAGTAGGTGCGCCAATAACAAAGGGAGCAGCCCCCATGCCCAGCCTCGATGACGCCACCCTGCGCGCCGCCGCAGACAAACTGATACGCGCCCATCATCAGGCCTCTATCGACAACGAGTGGACCTTTTTTGTCGACGAGATCTACGCTCAAGACTGCGTTTACACCTGTGAATACGCCGGCGTAATGACGGTCACCGCCAATGGCAGCGAAGAGATCAAGGCTACCCACTATGGCCGCGACATGCAGGTGGGCTGGGAGGGCTGGACCTTCCCCTACCTGGGTGTTTATACCGGCAGCGACAACCGCTTGGTGACCCACTGGATGAACCGCGGCCCCGGCCAGCGCCCGGACGATAGCCACTACGAAACCCCGGGTATCTCTTTTATCACCCTGAATGCCGAGGCGCGTATTGTGCGCCAGTTCGACCTGTTTGATTTGGCCCATCAGATGCGCCTGTGCGATGAACTGGCAGAGGCCGGACTGCTGTCGGCCACGCTGCTGGAGCACTGGGTCAAACCGATGAAGGCGCGTCTGCGGGAGCAGTTGGGGGCAGCCTGAGTCGCGCCGTCCAACCAGGTTCCGGCCGGCCCCGGGACCAGCTCATCTCTGCTCGTCTCGGTGACCCCTTTGCGCTGGATTGCCCACGTTTACGTTAACGTAAAGTTGATCTATAGTTCCTGTTGTCAGGATCAGGCAGAGGCGCGACGCAGAAGTGACTACACGCAGCTACAGCATATCGGAGCTGGCCGAAGAGTTCGGGGTTACCACCCGCACCATACGTTTTTATGAGGAAAAAGGTCTGGTCCACCCCCGCAGGGAGGGCCAGAAGCGCTTGTACAGCGCCGCCGACCGCGTTCGCATCAAGCTCATCCTGCGCGGCAAGCGCATCGGCATGAGCCTGCAGGAAAGTGTCGAAGTCATCGACATGTACGACCCCGAGCACAACAACCGCGACCAGCTGCACGCACTGATCTGCACCGTGGCGGACAAACGCGCCCGCCTGCTGCGGCAGAAGCAGGACATCGAGGAGATGCTCGCGGGCCTGGACGAGGTGCAGGCCCTGTGCGAGCGCGGGCTGGAGGGTAAACAATGACACCCCACTTTGTAGGATCCCACCCCCAGCTTGTGGGAGCCCACTCTGTGGGCGATTGCTCCAAGGCCCATCGCCCGCGGAGCGGGCTCCTACAATACAAACCAACCTGTGGAAGACCACTCACACACTTTGGGAGCCCACTCTGTGGGCGATTGCCCACGCAAGCAGGATAAGACCATGACGACCGCTTACCCCACTCTTAATTTCGGCCTCGGCGAAGAACTGGACATGCTCCGCGACGCCGTCTACCAGATGTGCCAGAGGGAAATCGCCCCGCGGGCCGCGCAGATCGACCGTGACAACCAGTTCCCCGCGGACCTGTGGCGCACCTTCGGTGACATGGGCCTGCTCGGCATCACCGTGGACGAGGCCTACGGCGGCTCCGGCATGGGCTACCTGGCCCACAGCATCGTGATGGAGGAGATCAGCCGGGCCTCGGCCTCGGTGGGTCTGTCCTACGGCGCCATGTCCAACCTGTGCCTGAACCAGATCCAGAAAAATGGCACTGAGGAACAAAAGCAGAAGTACCTGCCCAAACTCTGTACGGGCGAACACGTGGGCGCGCTGGCCATGTCCGAACCCAACGCTGGTTCCGACGTAGTCAGCATGAAGCTGCAGGCGCGCAAGGAAGGCGACACCTACTACCTGACAGGCAACAAGATGTGGATCACCAACGGCCCGGATGCCGATGTCTATATTATCTATGCCAAAACGGATCCCGCAGCAGGCTCGAAGGGCATTACCGCGTTCATCGTCGAGCGCGACTACCCCGGTTTCTCCCGCTCGCCCAAACTCGACAAGCTGGGCATGCGCGGCTCCAACACCTGCGAACTGGTGTTCGACAACACCCCCGTGCCTGCCGAGAACATCCTCCGCGGCGAGGGCCAGGGCGTCAAAGTGCTGATGTCCGGCCTCGACTACGAGCGCACGGTGCTGTCCGGCGGCCCGGTGGGCATCATGCAGGCCTGCCTGGATGAGGTTGTCCCCTACCTGCACACTCGCGAGCAGTTCGGCCAGAGCATCGGCCAGTTCCAGCTGATGCAGGGCAAGCTGGCCGACATGTATGCGGACCTCTCCGCCTGCCGCGCCTACCTGTATGCGGTGGCCGCCGCCTGCGATCGCGGCCAGGAGAGCCGCAAGGACTGCGCCGCAGTGATCCTCTACACCGCGGAAAAAGCGACCCAGATGGCCCTGCAGGCAATTCAGGCCCTGGGCGGCTTCGGCTATACCAACGACGCCAACGCCGGGCGCCTGCTGCGCGACGCCAAGCTCTACGAGATCGGTGCCGGCACCTCGGAGATCCGTCGCATGCTGATCGGCCGCGAGCTGTTCAACGAAACCGCCTGAACGGAGCGCGAGCCATGACCGTACTGCAATCACGCCTCAATCCCCGGGATGAGGGCTTCCAGGCGAACAGCGAGCACATGCAGCGCCAGGTGGATGACCTCGGCGAATTGGTCGCAAGCCTGCGTGAAGGCGGCGGCCCCAAAGCCCAGGAGCGGCACCTGTCCCGGGGCAAGCTGCTGCCAAGGCAGCGCCTGCAGGCTCTGCTGGACCCGGGTTCCCCCTTCCTGGAGCTGTCGCAGCTGGCGGCCTACCAGGTCTATGACGATGACGTCCCGGGCGCCGGCATCATCACCGGCATTGGCCGGGTGGCCGGCCAGGAGTGCATGATCTTCGTCAACGACGCCACCGTGAAGGGCGGCACCTATTACCCACTGACCGTCAAGAAGCAGGGCCGCGCCCAGACCATCGCCGACGAGAACAACCTGCCCTGCCTTTATCTGGTCGATTCCGGCGGCGCCTTCCTGCCCCTGCAGGACGAGGTATTTCCCGACAAGGACCACTTCGGTCACGCCTTCTACAACCAGGCGCGCATGTCCGCCCGCGGCATTCCGCAGATTGCCGCCGTGCTCGGCTCCTGCACCGCCGGCGGCGCCTACCTGCCGGCCATGGCGGACGAATCCATCATCGTCAAGAACCAGGGCACCATCTTCCTCGGCGGGCCGCCGCTGGTGAAGGCCGCCACCGGGGAAGTGGTGAGCGCCGAGGAACTGGGCGGTGCCGACGTGCACTGCCGCACCTCGGGCGTCACCGACCACTACGCGAACAACGACCACCACGCCCTGGAACTGA
>JBLRXF010000251.1:0-4834 GCA_047920875.1 Haliea sp.
CTCCAGATGGCGCAGCCCGTGCTCCTTGCACACTGCCTTGTTGCGCAGCTTGGCGGACAGGCGCGAAGGCGCGGCCCCGCTCTGCCAGCAATCGATATACACGCTGCCAGCAGGCAGAAAAAAATCCGCGTGCAACGGCTCTTCCACCGGCAACGCACGCTGGGTAGCGTGCGCTAGCTGCGCCAGATACAGCCAGTTGCAGACCTGAGCCTGCAGCCGGGACCCGGTACGATGGCCGTCTATACCGCCGCAGCCCTGTTCGTCGGATGAAAGACTGGCGCTGTCGCTGGCAAACAGATCGGGCGCCAAGGGGTCAGGGGCGGGTAACAGGCCAGCATCGCGCGCGCAGTCGGGCTGACCTGAAAGACGCTCAAGTTCCCTGTGAATAACCGGATGGTCGACAATTTCGTGAGGCCAGTTGACGTAGAACGCGCCGGTGCTTTCGCTCTCGGTCTGCTGGCCACCCAGGCTGCGACCAAACTCCGTCAGCTCCCAGCCCAGGATGCTGTGCTGCTGCAGGCCCAGCTCAGCCAGGGCGCGGTTGAGCTGGCGCGGTTGCAGGCGCGGGTAATAGCGCCGCATCTGGCTGGCAGTAATGCGCTGGTTCGATTCGATGGCGCTCAATAGCGGGTGCTGCACCAGCGCCGTCGGCCAAACAATGTAGCGGCCATAGCGCTTGCTGTCGCGGTAGCGGCCGCCCTCGTACTCGCCCTTGGGGGTCAATAGCCAGGTGTCCGTGTGGCGCTCTATCCAGCCATAATCCTTGAGCGTCACAAACAGCTGTTGCACGGGAATCTCCAACGCCCGCGCCAGCGCGGTGGTGGACAGGCGCTCCTCTTCGCTGCTCATGCCCGGGCCGGCACCGGTGTTCCGGGGTAGCGCGCCTGCAAGGCGGCATAGACGCACTCGGCGTAGTCAAACGCCGTGCTGTCCAGCACCGCCAGCACCTCGACCAGGTGCTCGTTGTCCTCGCGCCCCTGCCACAGCTTTTGGTAGCTCCCGTCCTGGTAGCCGTGATCCTGGCGGAAAAAATTGAGCACATTCTTGCCAACATAGGCGCTGTAGAGTCGCTCGAAATCCAGCCCCGAGGCCAGCATCAGTTCCCAGAAGCGGGTGGGCGAGAAACCCCGGGTCTGCAGCGAGTGCAGGGCGAGGGCTTCGGTCGCCTCACGCACCCCGAGCCCGGCAGGCTGAAAGTCGCGGAGCTCCGCCGCAATGTTTGCGGCCATGGTGTTTATACTGTCACCACCGGCAAACAGTGCCGATAGGCCAAAGTGCCAGATGTCGATCACCTCCAGCCGCACCTGCTCGATGTCCGGCGTCTGTTTTTTCCACCATTTGTAGCCGTAGTGCTCGATCAACTCCGCGCACTCTGTCCACAGCGCGCGGTACCAGGCGAAGTCCTGGTTAACCCAGTCCGGGTGGACCCGGGTGTTCATCCGATCCTGCATGGTCAGCATGGTTCTGAGTGCCTGTTCCAAGGGGGTGCTCCTGGGAGTTGGTCTGTGATTCGGGCCAAGGATACCAGCTTCTTCCCAAACAGCGACAGGCAGACTACCCTTGCGCGTTACTGACGCAAGAAGATCTGCCCATGTTCAGGTTTGGCCACATCATTGTCCTGCTGTTGTTAACCTGGGCCTGGTTACCGCTGGCAGCTTTAGCCGCCGCCAGCGACCTGGAGTCACTGCAGGCCGAGCTGCAGCAGGGCCTCGATGTCAGCCAGTCCGATACAGAAAAGCAGGAACTGCAGGAGCTGTATCAAATGGCGATGGAGCTCTTGCTCAAACGCGACATCCTGCTGGAAAATCAGGCCGCTCTCGGCACCCGGATAGAAGAGGCGCCCGCGAAAGTGCGTCAGTACCGGCAGCAGCTGGAACAGCTGGCGCCGACCTCCCCCGAGCGTCTCCGTCGACGCTTCCAATCGACAAACGTGGCGGAACTTGAGGAACATCTTCGAGAGCGCGTCAGCGCCATGTTTGATCTGCAGGGCGAACTGGCCACGATCAACGGTCAACTCATCGCCGCCCAGACCCGGCCTGAAACCGCGCAGGCACAGATTACCGCCAACCAGTTGCGCGAGCAGGAAATCAATGAGCAGATGCGCCAGCTGGAGAGGCAACAGGAGAGTCGTCTCAACACCGCGCGCATTGCCCGGAATCGGGCAGAGCAGGCACAACTCAGTGAAAACAACGCCTTGCTCAGGCGCCAGCTACTTGGCAACGCTGCCCTGCAGGAGCTTGCCGAGGCACAGCGGGCACTGCTGCGGCGCCAGATCAGCCTGCTGGAATCAGAGATAGACACGTTACAGGATCTTCTGGACGAGGCTCGTCGAAGCCAGTCGCTGCTGGCCGTCTCCGAGGCCGCTGACAGCCTGGACCCGACCAGTGACCACCAGCTTTTGCGCGAACAGGTCAAACTCAACCAGCGACTCAGTGAAGAGCTGTTGGCCGCTTCCAGCAATGTGGGTGAAATGACCCGGCGCAGCATCGCCGCGGCGCAGCAGATTGAAAATCTGCTGCAGGTCGAGCGGGCGCTGGAACAACAGATCGAAGTCCTCAAGGGCAGCGTTCTATTGTCGCGCATTCTGCACCAGCAAAAACGGGCACTGCCGCCCATACACGGAGCCCTGACAACGACCGACACAATAGCCGATCTCAGGTTGCGACAGTTTGAGCTCAACGCGATGAAGAGCGAGCTGGATGACCAGCAGACACTGGTGAGCAGGCTCCTGTCAGCGCTGCCGGAAGAGCAGCGAGAGGCGCTGCGTCCGGACATGGAACGGGTGATCAGCAATCGGGCAAGCCTGGTTGCCCAGCTGGAGCCGATGACCAACGCGCGACTGAGCCACTCGATCAGCCTGCAGCTGAACCAGCAGCGCCTGCGATCCCTGAGTACCAATCTCAATAACCGCATTGATGACCAGCTGATATGGGTCGCCAGCACCAGCCCGGTCGACAGTGACTGGCTGGCAGCTCTGCCGACACACCTGGCGACGCAGTGGCAGGATCTCGGCCTGCCCAGGCTGATCGCCCAGCTGTTCACCAACCTGCGCGCAAACTGGCCCTGGTTCCTGCCGACACTGATCCTGCTCGGGGTGTATCTGCGCAGCCTCGGCAGGCTTAAGCTGCACCTGACAACCCTGCATGAAGACGTCAGACACTTCCGCCGGGACACAACCCTGCATACACCGCGGGCCCTGCTATTGACGTCGATACAGGTGATTCCCTTGCCGCTGGTCCTGGCCACCGCCGGCCTGATGTGCCTGTACCTGGAGCCAACCCTCCCCGTCGTGGGTACGGCACTGGTGCAACTGGCCCTGGCCTGGTTTGTCCTGCACTTGCTGTACCGGGTGCTGGATCCGGCGGGGCTTGCGGGACGGCACTTCCGCTGGCAGGACGTGCTGGTGCAGCAGCTGCACAGTCTGGTCCGCAACATGGCCTGGATCCTGTTGCCACTGGTGCTGGTCACCACCATCAATGTCGAGCTGCCCGACTATCAGGAGGAGGATGCTCTGGGGCGCGTATTCATCATCGTCGGCATGATCATGCTGGGGCTGCTGCTGGGCCGCAGCATGTGGAGCACGCAGCCACTCTACAGTTCGAAAACCGCGCACTTCGGCATCACTCTGGCGCTTGCGGCCACCCCGCTATGTCTCGCCGGCATCACGTTCTGGGGATACCAGTATACGGCCGTAAATCTCGCCCACCGCTACTGGTATACGCTGTACCTGATTGTGGTCTGGATGCTGGTTGAGGGTACTATTGTCCGCAACCTGAGCGTTGCCGGGCGCCGACTCGCCTATCAGCGAGCCGTGGCCCGGCGCGAGACGGAACTGGCCCGCGAAGGCGCCGAGGGCGAAGTGGCGGTAGAAGTACCAGAGATCGGCATTGCCCAGGTCAACCAGCAGTCCCTGCGCCTGGCGAAACTGGGCATGCTGGCGCTGTTCTCGGTGCTGATCTACCTGGTATGGTCCGATCTGGTCAGCGCTACCGCCTACCTGGACTCCATTACCCTGTGGGAGTACAACGCGGGCAGCAGCGATATGCCCGAACTCACGCCGATGAGTGCGGCGGATGTGCTTGGCGCCCTGCTCATCATCATTGCCACCGTAACCCTGGCCCGCAACCTCCCCGGACTGCTGGAAATATTGGTGCTGTCGCGGATCAACCTGCAGCAGGGCAGCAGCTACGCCGTCACCACCCTGCTCAGCTACATCATCATCAGTATCGGCTTCATCAGCGGACTGGCTGCCCTGGGCGTCAGCTGGAACAAGCTGCAGTGGCTGGTGGCCGCGCTCAGTGTGGGCCTGGGCTTTGGCCTGCAGGAGATTTTCGCCAATGCAGTATCCGGCATCATCATCCTGTTCGAACGCCCGGTGCGCATCGGCGATGTGGTCACTATCGGCGAGCTGTCGGGCACCGTCAGCAGAATCCGCATTCGCGCCACCACGATTACCGACTTCGACCGCAAGGAGATCATTGTTCCCAACAAGAACTTCGTCACCGGGCAGCTGATCAACTGGTCGCTGAACGACACTATCACCCGGGTAACCGTGCGGGTGGGCGTAGCCTACGGCTCCGACCTGGAGCTGACCCGCAGGCTGCTGCTGGAGATCGGCAACGCCAATACGCGCAGCCTGAAAGATCCCGCTCCACAGGTCCTGTTTCTCAATTTTGGCGACAGTACCCTGGACCATGAACTGCGCGTCCATGTCCGAGATCTCGGTGACCGGCTACCGGCGATTGATGAACTCAATCGTGAAGTCGACCGTCTGTTCCGCGAGCACGGCATTGAAATTGCCTTCCGCCAGATCGACCTCAACCTGCGCAGCAGT
>JBLRXF010000252.1:0-4828 GCA_047920875.1 Haliea sp.
GGCTCGCGCCCGCCAATAATTTGTCGGCCTGAACCGAGAGCCAGAGTAGCTGCCCTGGGTGTGTCACGAACGCATCAGGCGGGCTCTCCCGCGCCCGCCTCCGGCATCTGCAGCAACTCCAGATACAGCGGAAACGCTGGATTCTCCAGATAGGCAAACACGGTATCCGCATTCCAGCGCTTGTACCAGTAAGGCGTGTAACCAACGGCCGCGAGTTTGCCGATCCAGGCATCGGCATCGGCAACCCGATAGCGCAAGTGATGCATGCCTTCCCGACCGGACTGTATGAACTCGCTGTGGGGGCTGACACCCTCCAACCATTGAATCAGCTCAATTTCCAGGTTGCCGCTGCTGCCGAACGCTATCTTCAGCTGCACGTCCTCGCAGCGGCCGCGAAAGTCGGCGCCCTGGACCGAGCCATCCATGAAGGTAAACGGGCCGAACACAGGGTCGAACTGTCGCACCCACGCCTCGAGGTCCTTGACCACGAAGCCAATCTGGTCGATGGGCGGAAGGCCCAGACTTTCAAGAACGGGATCCTGGGTCATGATTGTCTCCTGATACTGCCCGGTTGCACTCGGTGTCGGGGAGATCATGCAGGTCGGATTGTCTCGCTGCAACTACTGCAGCAAACGCGCTGATGGCATCGCGTTAGCTTTGGTGGGCGGGCGAGCTCTACCTCTGCACCCTCTGCACCATCAGCAGCTGCTGGACCCAGGGGGACTCCCGGCAATGGCTCACGGGCAGTGCCGAAGGCTGCCTGTGCTTTAAATCGCGACGTTACGCTGATTGCAGCGCAATAAAATCGTCCAGGACCTGATACAGGTACTGGCAATCCTCTTTGGTCATGGTGGGATGGCAGGGCAGCATGAGGCCGTGGCGCATCACACGTTCGGCGTTGGGGTAACCGGCCGGGTCCAGGCGGTAGTTCACCTCTTTCATCATTGGCTGCAGGGCCACGTGGCCGGAGAAAATCACCCGGGTGAAAATGCCCGCTTCCTCGAGATGTACCTGCAGCTTGCGCCGGCTCCAGCCCAGTTCCGGGCGCAGCATCACCGGGTAGCAGATCCAGGTGGTGAACACGTCGTCGGACACCCGCGGCTTGATAAAGTACTCGCTATGGCTGTCCATGTACTCGTCGTGCAGGCGGAAACGCTCCTGGCGCAGACGGGTGAATTCATCCAGCTTGTTGAGCTGCTCATGGCCAAAGGCGGCACCGGCCTCGTTGGGAATAAAGCCATAGCCCAGCTCCTCGAAGATGAACATGCCGTCGTACTCGATGTCGCCCAGATCTTCCAGGAAGCGGCCGTCGCTGTCCTTCTGGCGGGAACCGTAGAGGTATTTTTCCGACGAGCGGCCCCAGGCCCGCAGCATCAAACCGCGGTCCCACAGCGCCGGATCATTCACTGCCACCAGGCCGCCGTTACCGAGGCAGGTGATGATATGAAAGATGGAAAAGCTGGTAATGCTGATATCGCTGCGGGTGCCGGCGGGTGTGCCGCGGAAGGTGCCGCCCAGGGTATCGGCGCTGTCCTCGATGATCTTCAGCCCGTGCTTGTCGGCAATGGCGCGCAGGCGATCCCAGTCCGGCATACCGCCCACCAGGTTGGGCACCAGCATGGCTTTTGTTTGGGGTGTAATCAGCGGCTCGATACGATCGATGTCGATCTGATAGGTGTCGGGCTCTACATCCACCAGCACCGGGATATGACCGTTGAGCACGATGCTGGAAATGTCGGTGCCGAAGGTCAGGGTTGGGGTCAGGATCTCGGACCCGGGCGGCAAATCCAGCAGTCGCACCGCCAGCAGCAGCGCCGAACTCCCGGAATTGACCATAACCCCGTACTCTTTGCCCAGCAGTTTGGCGCAGCGGCTCTCGAAGGTGGAGGTCTGGGTGGAGACGACCATACTGGTCTCCATCACCTTCACCACCGCATCGATTTCCTTCTGGTCCAGCATGGCGCCGCCGTAGCGGATTTCTCTCGGGGGTATTCTCATTGCAATTCCTCTCTCACAGGATGAGTGGCAGCGGTGATCAGCGCATCAGCGCTCCGCCATTAACGTTGTAAACCTGGCCGTTGATCCAGCGCCCCTGCTCCGAGAGCAGCAAGGCGACTACCCCGGCGATATCTTCTACCTGCCCAAGCCGGGTACCGGGGACTCGCGCCAGCATGCCGTCCAGCAGCGCCTGCGGTACCTGACCGCTGGCCTGCATTTCCGGCGTATAGACAAATCCCGGCGCCACGCAGTTGGCGGTAATCCCCTCCTGCCCCCAGCGCGAAGCCACGTGGCGCATCAGAGCGTTGAGCCCGCTCTTGGCGGCCGCATAGGCGGGGCGCGTGTTCTCGCCCACATCCGCGGCACTGGAACTGGTGTAGACAATCGCCCCCTGGCCCCGCTGCAACAGGTGGGGCAATGCCGCACGCGTGCACAGCAGATGGCCGCGCAGGTTTACCTGCAGGGTGCGATCAAACACTGCCAGATCCTCCGCCAGAGCATCGCTGTCCTCGAAGATAACCCCCAGATCCGCGGCGTTGACGTGAGCACCGTCCAGGCCACCCAACGCCGCTATAATCTCAGTGAAGGCCCGATTCACCAGGCGTTCCTCGGCAATATCGATATACACGGCGTGGGCTTCACCGCCAGCGGCACGCACCTCATCAGCCACGCGCTGCGCCGCCTCCAGATTGATATCGGCCGCGCAGACCCGCGCCCCTTCTGCGGCAAGCTGTTTGACTGTGGCCGCGCCGATACCGGTACCTGAACCGATCACTACAATGGCTTTGTCTTTCAATCTGTCTTGCATGGGGCGTCCCTCGGCATGTTATTGGGCAGGTTTGTTTACAGGGGCCGGCTCAGGGGTCCGCCCGAGATGCTGTTCACTCGCCCTCCAGCATGCGCACAGGCGGTGGCACATAGTCACCCCGAAGCACTTCGGGTGCGGGGGCAAAGAAGCGCAGAGTCAGGAACAGCGGGCCGTCGTTCACCGGCAGCCAGTTGAGATCCTTGTCCTCGGGGGGCTCCTGCTGCAGGCGCACCACCAGGGCTCCGTCGTCACGAAAGCGCAGATCTTGCATGCGGTCGCTGATGGCGTAGCGGCCCAGTGCGTTGGGGATCAGGTCGACGGTACGGGCGTCGTAAACATTGAGTGCCCAGAAAGCCTCCGCTGGCGGCAGCGCCCCTGCAGGAAACACAATCTCGTAGCGGCGGCTGCCGTGCAAGGGTTCGCCGGACTCATCTGTCAGGGCAGACAGATAGATGGTTTCCTCAGCGTGGTTGCCAAGAAAACCGTGGTACTCGACCATGGCACGGCGCAGGTAGTCAAACCCGTAGCTGCCATAGGTTTCATTGGCCGGGGTGCTCCAGCCGGTATGGCTGGGGGCTGCCTGGGGCGAATCACGCAGGATCCGCTGGCCATCGGCAATGGCTCGCTCCAGGCCGCGACGCAGCCCGCCAGGCAGTGCCTCAGCCTGGAAATCAACCGAGGGGCCAACACCCACCTGATCCATCTGCGCCATCAGAAGGGCCTCCTCCGGCAGACGGGGATTGCTGCGCAGGAAACGGTTCAAGTACTCAAAAAAAGCCAGCGAGGTCAGCGCAGCGGGCTCTGGCAAGTCGTACTCTGCGGGATCATGTTGGGGCCCTTCCAGTTCGATGGCGCGCATCAGCGCCTTGGCTGCCTGCAGGTCTTCCGGGCCATTCACCAGAACCCGGCCCAGCAGATAGCCGCGGTGGGTGCGCAGTCGGACCACCAGAACACCTGCCGGCACCTCACCATGCCAGTCCGGCCCGGTGATCAGAAGGCTTTGGGAGCCACTGCCGGTAGTGCGAATGCCGGTATGCTGAACTTCGGAATAGAGATCCGCCCAGGTCAGCACGTAGTAGCGATCCCCGGCGTCCGGCACCCGCACCCGCAGGGGACCTTCAGAGAGATCCAGCCAGGCAGTAAAATACAGGGTACTGCTGTTCGGCCCGCGGCCGGCATAAAGGCCACCCGGTGCTGCCAGATCCTCCTGATAGGCAACCTGGTTGACCGGCGCATAAACACCGTTGGGATCAAGCCCTGCATTGATCTGCTCCCGCATCACCCGCAGGTAGTCCACCACCGGGTAGCCGTACAAGTAAGCCTGCAGCCCGACCGAGTAGGCAATGGATTCCTGGCGATGGGCAATGATATCAGCCGGTGAGCGCAGACCCGCTGATAGCTGAGCCTGGGCGGCAGCCCATGGTGCATTGACAGCAGCACTGGCGATGAACACGAGACAAAATGCCGCAAGGATTGACCGCATGTGTGCTCCGTCTAAAACAAAATAGCGAGGCTGCAGAACTTACTACACATCAATCCCCAAGCCCTTGCACCACCAGAAAATATTCATAAATAAGCCAATTTATTAGGCTGCTGCTCTCTCCATGGGCAGCTGTACCTGGCGCGTCTGGATCCGGATAATACTGGTGGCAGAGCAGAAACTTTTCGAGTGGGCAGGGCTCGATCTGCGTCATCACTGATGCGGGCAGCGGCATAGGCGGCGCTCGTGAACCTGACCCGTACCACCGCTGTGGAAAATGCCCATGCAGGCATTCGCTACAATGTCATTCTGCCGGGCCCCATCGCCGCGCCGCTCAAACAGTGGGACTCCAGGGGATCAGCCACCCTGGAAAACGCCTTGGATTTTTTATAGGACAGCTGGCTTGAATAAAAAATCACACCGGGGCATGCTAGGCAAATCCATGCCACTGGTGCCCCTATGCCCCGGCAAGTCGACCATCATCAGCGCCGCGCCATCATCGCCACCGCGGCGGCCAGCTGCATTGCCGAGCAGGGCCTGCA
>JBLRXF010000253.1:0-4823 GCA_047920875.1 Haliea sp.
GCCGTCCCAGGCCGCGCCCAGCTCCTCCGGCGTGACACAGACCGGACTGAAGGCGCTGGAGGGTTTGGACTGGAAGAAGCCGAAGCCCTTGCCCAGCTCCGCCGGTATCAGATTGCGCAGGGAGACATCGTTGACCAGGAGCAGCAGGCGGATCCCGGCCGCAGCCTGCTCCAGGCTTGCCCCCATGGGCACGTCGCCGGTAATGACAGCGATCTCACCCTCGAAATCGATGCCCCAGGCGCTATCGGCCATGACGATCGGGTCCCGGGGGCCCAGAAAGCTGTCCGAGCCGCCCTGGTACATCAGCGGGTCGGTCCAGAAACTGGTCGGCATCTCCGCACCGCGGGCCTTGCGCACCAGCTCCACGTGGTTGACATAAGCCGAGCCATCGGCCCACTGGAAGGCGCGCGGCAGGGGCGCGGCACAGGCCGCCTCGTCAAAGGGCTCCCCGGCACCGGCCCTGACCTGCTGCGCCAGGTGTTCAAGCTGCGGCCGCTCGGCCTCCCAGTCATCCAGCGCCCGCTGCAGGGTCATCCCGGTGGGCAGGCAGCGCTGCAAGTCAGTGGATACCACCACCAGGGCGCCGTCACGGCCGCACTTCAGTGATGCCAGCTTCATGCCCCGCCCTCCCCCAGCACGCCGCGGGCCACCTGATCCCGCTCAATGGATTCAAACAGGGCCTTGAAATTGCCCTCGCCGAAGCCATCGTCGTCCTTGCGCTGAATGAATTCGAAGAACACCGGCCCCAGCAGATTGGCGGAAAAAATCTGCAGCAGCAGGCGCGGGGCCCCGTTGCCGGTGCTGCCGTCCAGCAGAATCCCGCGTGACTGCAGCGCCGCCACCGGCTCGCCGTGGCCTGGCAGGCGCTCCTCCAGCATGGCGTAGTAGGTATCCGGGGGTGCCGGCATGAAAGTCATGCCCACCGCCTTCAGCCGGTCGCAGCAGAGGAGAAGGTCGTCACAGGCCAGCGCGATGTGCTGGATGCCCTCGCCGTTATAGGCCATCAGGAACTCCTCGATCTGGCCGCCGCCCCTGGCTTCCTCGTTGAGGGGAATGCGGATCTTGCCGTCCGGGGCGGTCATCGCCTTCGACAGCAGCCCGGTGTACTCACCCTTGATGTCGAAGTAGCGGATCTCCCGAAAGTTGAACAGCTCCTCGTAGTATCTTGCCCAGAAGCCCATGCGGCCGCGGTACACGTTGTGGGTCAGGTGGTCCAGAGTGTGGAAGCCGAGGCCTGCGGGCTTGCGCTCGACACCTTCCAGCCAGTGAAAATCGATATCGTAGATGCTCTGGCCTTCCCGGTAGCGGTCGATCAGATACAGCGTCGCGCCGCCGATACCCTTGATGGCCGGCAGCCGCAGCTCCATGGGGCCGGTTGCCACATGCACTGGCTGGGCGCCCTGCTCCAGCGCCCGGTTATAGGCCAGGGTCGCGTCCCTGACACGGAAGGCCATGCCGCAGGCAGAGGGACCGTGCTCCCGACCGTAGTACCAGGCGTGGCTGTGGGGCTCGTAATTGCTGACAAAGTTGATATCCCCCTGGCGCCACAGGGCCACGGCCTTGGTCCGATGCACCGCCACGCGGGTGAAGCCCATGGCCTCGAACACGGGCTCCAGAATGCCCGGTTCGGGCGCGGTGAACTCGACGAACTCAAAGCCGTCGAGGCCCATCGGGTTTGCAAACAGGTCAGCCACCGGCCACCTCCTCTCTCGGCTGCGGCAGCCCGGCCGGCTAAGGCGGGCAGCCTGGCCCCGGAGTATAGACGTCAGCGCAAAGTGGTTTCAAGTGAAACCATATCCTGATTGCGCTACACTGCCCCCCCCTTGGCGGACCCTGCCCAGCGGTGTGCCAACATTCATTCTGTTCCGCTATCATCGACGCCACAGGCGCCGCAGGCCGGGGAGGCCATCGTGACCAGTCAACACATCACCGTTATCCGGGGCGACGGCATCGGCCCCAGCATCGTCGACGCCACGACCGCCATCCTCGACGCCGCGGGCTGCCGGTTCACCTACGACTATGTTGAAGGCGGCCTCACCGCGCTGGAAAACACCGGCGAACTCCTGCCCCAGGAAACCCTGGACGTCATTGCCCGCAACAAAGTGGCGCTGAAGGGCCCGCTGACCACGCCAATCGGCAAGGGCTTCTCCTCCATCAACGTCGACCTGCGCCAGCGCTTCCAGCTCTACGCCAACGTGCGCCCGGTGATTTCCTTCAAGGGCACCAAGGCACGCTACGAGAATATCGACATCATCACCGTGCGCGAGAACACCGAGGGCATGTATTCCGGCAAGGGCCAGACCGTGTCCGACGACGACACCATTGCCGAAGCCCTCAGCGTAATCAGCCGCGGCGGCGCAGAGCGCATCCTCCGCTTCGCCTTTGAGCTGGCCCAGCGGGAAGGCCGCAGGAAAGTCACTGTGGTGCACAAGGCCAACATCCTGAAATCAACATCAGGCCTGTTCCTGCGGGTAGCGCGGGAAGTGGCCAGTCACTACCCCGGCATCGAGATGGTGGAAATGATCGTCGACAACGCCTGCATGCAGCTGGTTATGAACCCGGAACAGTTCGATGTGATCGTCACCACCAATCTGTTCGGCGACATTCTCTCGGACCTTTGCGCCGGTCTGGTAGGCGGCCTGGGCATGGCCCCGGGCGCCAATATCGGCGCCGACTGCGCCATCTTCGAGGCGGTTCACGGCAGCGCGCCGGACATTGCCGGGAAAAATATCGCCAACCCCACCTCCGTGATCCTCGCCGGCTGCCAGATGCTGGATTACCTGGAGATGGCGGACAAGGCGGCAAAGATACGTGGCGCGTTACGGGAAGTCATTGCC
The DNA here is from genome assembly GCA_047920875.1 of Haliea sp. Classification (GTDB taxonomy): domain Bacteria; phylum Pseudomonadota; class Gammaproteobacteria; order Pseudomonadales; family Halieaceae; genus Haliea. Next base: position 2,838 of record JBLRXF010000253.1, read on the forward strand.
AGAGGCGAACACACCACCGGCGATCTGGGCGGCTCGGCCAGCACCACCGAGTTCACCCAGGCGGTGATTGCCGCGCTGTAGATACCCTTAAAGGACGCAAAGGCCCGCGATACGGGGCCTCTGGATTTACTTGGTGCGATCACGGGACACCAATCCCGGTTGACCTGAAGGTGTCTGGCCATAGACAGCACGGTGTGTTCTCGCAGAAAACTGGCCCGCGCAAACCAACGGTTAGCCAGCCTGAGGCTGGGGTGGAATTACCTCCTGAGTGAAATGGGCAGAACGCGCTGACCGTCAGCGCGTTTGCGTGGTTGAAAGAAAAGCAATGTGTGACCGAGGGCAGGGACCCACGACAGCAAATGCGGCGTTTGAACAAATCCCTAGAGCGGGATGGATTGGAAGGTGCGGTGACCGAGATACCCGGCACCGTGGTGGTTCGAAGATGGACCCGGTCATCACTGACCGTTGCGTCGAGGAAGGTCCTGGGCGACGCGTTCAGCAGATTCCGATACCACCGGAATTCGCTTACCCCGTTTGCGAACGCAAGGTGGGGTCTTCCTTGCCACTTTTCCGTAGTGGCCACGGGAAATTCCGCTAACGTTCAGAGCATAGACCAACAGATAATACGTTTGTCACAAAAAACCCGGTCAACTTGCGACGGGGTTTTTTCCCGCTGCGCCCTGACGGGGTTTGTGGTGCCAGTGGTACTGCCAGCGCCAAGACGGACCGGGATACGGGTTGCGTGAGGATGAGACAGTTCTGGACGCTCCCTGGGCGGGATTCCCGGGCAGGATGCGGCTGTGAGTGAGGGTGCATTGTCGGCAGACCGTGGCTCGACGCCAACGTCACTACCCGCTTTCGCTTTATAGTGACGTAGGCGCTCAGTCCTCGTCCACCACTGGCTCCTGCAGCAGGATGAAGTGTTCAATCAATCGGATCATCAACGTTTTCTGATCCGGCAGGCTCTCCGCCACCAGCAAGGCAAGGGCCACCAGGGTATTGTCGTTGATCAACTGCTCTACCGGCTTTGCCAGCAACGCCTGATTACGACGCAGGTACCACAGGTACAGGAAGGAGCCGCAGCGCTTGTTGCCGTCCGCCAGCGGGTGGTTTTTGATAACGAAGTACAGCAGGTGCGCGGCACGGCTGGCCACGTTTGGATAGAACAACTCGTCACCGAAGCCCTGCTCAATCGTAGCCAAGGCCGACGCCAGACCCTCACCACGCACCTGGCCGAATAGTTCCGTGGCCTCGCCCTTGGCGATCAGCGTCTGCTTGAGTTTCGCGATGGCGGCCAGCGCTTCATCCAGCAACAGCACGCGCATGTCGGGTTGCTTGATGCCGATCTCGGCCAGCTGCTGCTCGTCGTAGCCCTGCAGTAGACTCCAGGAGCGGGCATAGTCGCTGATGACCCGGGCCACGGCTTCGCCTTCCGCGGAAACCAGTCCCTGATTCGCAAGGGTCCGACTAAGGAGATCCAGGGCCTGCTCGAACTCGATACCCCGCTCGGCCAGGCGACGTTGGTTCAGGGTGTAGCCCTGGACCAAGTAGTCCTTGAGCACCCGGGTGGCCCACTGTCGGAACTGCACACCGCGCTGAGACTTGACTCGGTAGCCTACGGAGATGATGACATCGAGGTTGTAGTGGTCGACCAGATACTTTTTCCCATCGCGGGCAGTATGTGCAAATTTTGCACGTACTGAATCGCGGTCGAGCTCTCCCTCATTGAAAACGTTACGGATGTGTTTGGTTATGACCGAGCGCTCACGCCCGAACAACTCACACATCTGGGCTTGGTTTAACCAGACGGTCTCCTGATCCAGCGCCACCTACAACTGAGCGCTGCCATCCTGGCTGGTGAATATCTGTACTTGTAGATCACTCATGGCTTCGCCACCTCACTGCGCCAGTTGCCGTCAGCCTTCGCCCGGCTTCCCGCCCCAAAGCTGCCGGGCACCACATTAGAGCGCCCACTGCGCAACTGAT
>JBLRXF010000254.1:0-4763 GCA_047920875.1 Haliea sp.
CTGGATCATGCGCATGGCGCCGATGCCGTCCACCAGGGCGTGGTGGGTCTTGCAGTACAGGGCGAAGCGGCCGCCTGGCAGGCCTTCGATCAGGTGCAGTTCCCACAGCGGCCGGGAGCGGTCCAGGGCCCGCTCGTGGGCCCGGGTCACCAGTTGCAGCAGGTCGGCCATGCGACCCGGCGCCGGTAGTGCGTAGTGGAAAACATGGTTTTCCGCCTGGTAGTTGTCCGCCGGGATCCACGCTGCCGCGGACAGGTCTTCCGGATCCTGCAGGCGCTTGTTGAAGGCGGGCAGGATCTCATTCAGGCGGCCGCATTTGCGCGCCAGTTGGCGCAGATAGTTCCCGGGGGCGTGGTCCGGCGGGGTCAGCACTACCAGCCCGGCCACGTGAAAGGGGCAGCGCGGGGTTTCGATCTTGAGGAAGCCCACATCCTGGGCGCTGAGTTTATCCACGACGTTCCTCCCTGGCGTTGGCAGCCATTAACGCCCCAGATAGCGCTGCTGCAGGTGGTTGCGGAAATACTGCGCCTGCAGCGGGCTGCCGGTGGCCTGGGTCATCAGCGCATCGTAATCCAGCAGCTTGCCCTGGCTGTGCACCTTGTCACGCAGCCAGCCGAGCAGCGCACAGAAGTTGCCATCGGCGAGTTGCGGCAATAGTTCCGGGTTGTCGCGGCGCGCGGTCGCAAACAGCTGCGCCGCGGTCATCGCGCCCAGGGTATAGGTGGGGAAGTAGCCGAACAGGCCCGCGGGCCAGTGCACGTCCTGCAGGCAGCCGTCGCTGTAGTTGCCGGCGGTGGAGAGCCCGAGGTACTGCCGCATGCGCTGGTCCCAGGCCTCCGGGATCTCGGTGACCTCCATCCTGCCCTCCATCAGGTCCCGCTCCAGTTCGTAGCGCAGGATGACGTGCAGCGGGTAGCTTACCTCGTCGGCATCAACCCGGATATAGCCGCGCTTGACCCGGGTATACAGGCGATACAGATTGTCCTCACGCCAGGCTGGCAGCGCCGGATCAGCGGCGGCAAAGGCCTGCTGCAAATGCGGCGTCAGGTAGTGCAGGAATTCCCGCGAGCGGCAGGCCTGCATCTCCATCAGCAGGGACTGGCTTTCGTGCATGGCCATGCTCAGGGCCTGGCCCACGGGCTGCTGCCGCCAGCTGGACGGCAGGCCCTGCTCGTACAGGGCGTGGCCGGTTTCATGGATGACCCCCATCAGCGCGGCCACGAAATCATCCGTCCGATAGCGGGTGGTGATGCGGACATCGCTGGGGACGCCGCCGCAGAAGGGGTGGTGGCTGACGTCCAGGCGCCCGTGCTCGAAGTCAAAGCCCAGGGTGCGCATGATTTCCAGGCCCAGCTGGCGCTGCTCTTCGATGCTGAAGCTGCCCTCGGGCGTGAGCAGCGGTTCACCTGCCTGCTTGGCCATGACTTCGTCCAGCAGGCCCGGCAGGAATGCCTTCAAGTCGGTGAACAGGGGGTCAACACGGGCGCAGGTCATACCAGGCTCGTAGGTGTCGAGCAGGGCGTCATAGCGCGACAGGCCGGTGGCATCGGCGCGCACTGCCGCCTCCTCGCGAGTCACTGTCACGACTTCCTGCAGCAGGGGCGCCATGGCCTGCCAGTTGTTCTCGGCGCGGTAGCGGCGCCAGGCCTGCTCGCTGCGTGAGGTGACCAGTTTCTTGCGCTCTACGAGCTCTGCCGGCATGCAGGTGGCCTGGCGGTAGTTGCGGGCAATTTCCTTAAGGTTGGCGCGCTGCCAGGTGTCCAGCGGTTCCTCGCTGGCGCCTTCTATCCAGTCTCCCACCCGGGCGTCCGTGACCATGCCGTGCATGATCACATCCAGCGTGGCGAGGGCCTGTCCGCGGGCCTCGCCACCGCCCGTCGGCATCATCGCCGCTTCGTCCCAGCCTGCTATGGCCTGTACATGCGCCAGGTCGTTGATGCGGGAGAAGTGTTGCTGAAGCTGCTGATAGTGGTTCATGACGTCCCCTGCTGCGAAAGTGGGTCTGATGCGGGTTACAACTGCCGTATGAAACGGTATCTTACCCCCTTGAGTCCAACACGGAGCCAGCCGGTGATAAAAAAAGACCTCCTCAGAACCCTGCGAGAAGTGCCCGCCTTGCTCAAGGCGAAAAAGCTGCTGACGCCGCGACCGGATGATACCTCCGACTGCCTGGGTGCGCGCGTGGCGCAGAATGCGGCGCGTCTGCCGCGGCATTCGGCCTTCGTGTGCGAAGGTCGCGAGATGAACTGGAGCCAATTCAACGCCGAGGCCAATCGCTACGCCGCTGTATTCAAGGCCAGAGGGCTGCGCCGTGGCGATGTCGTCAGCGTGCTGATGGAGAACCGCATCGAGTTCATGGTGGTGATCATTGCCCTGAACAAGTTGGGTGTCATTGCCTCCCTGATCAACACCAACCTGACCCACCGACCTCTGGTGCACTGTGTCGGCACCGCCAATTCCAGCAAGTTTGTTTTTGGCGAGGAGCGTCTGGAAGCGGTTGCGGAAGTGCGCACCGAGCTGGCGTTGCAGGAGGGCGACTACCTGTTCGTGCCCGATGCCGGTATTGTTCCCTGTCCCGAGTGGGCCGTTGACATTGCTGCCGAAGCCGCAACCGCCAGCAGTGAGAATCCAGTTGAGACCGCTACCGTCACCCTTGGTGATACGGCCTTTTACATTTTTACCTCCGGCACCACCGGCCTGCCGAAGGCTGCCCTGTTGTCCAACCGGCGCTACCTGATGACCGCCGGTGTGGTGCAGGTCTCGGGCTTGCAGATCAGCGAGAATGACCGCCTGTATCTGTGTCTGCCGCTGTATCATGGCACGGGGCTGATGGTGGGCGCGGGTGCTGCCTTTCTGGCCGGGGCCAGCATGTTTATCCGGCGCAAGTTCTCCGCCAGCCAGTTCCTGCCTGAAGTCCGTGAGTATCGCACCACGGCCTTTGTCTACATTGGCGAACTGTGTCGCTACCTGTTGCATGTGCCCGCCATGCCCGATGACGCCGACAGTCCCCTGCGGGCGGTGGTTGGCAATGGTTTGCGGCCTGATATCTGGCACCCGTTCAAGGACCGTTTCGGGCTGCAGCGGGTGATCGAGTTTTACGGTTCCAGTGAAGGCAATATCGGCTTCGTCAACCTGCTCAACAAGGACTGTACCGTTGGCAGCTCTGCGCTGCCGACAGCCCTTGTTCAGTACGATGTGGATCGTGACGAAGTCGTGCGCGACGGCGCTGGGCGCTGCGTCAGGGTGTCGGCAGGCGCCCCCGGACTGTTGTTGGGCAAAATCACCGCGCAGACCCGGTTTGAGGGCTACACCAGCAGCGAGGCCACCGAGAAAAAGATCCTCCGCGATGTGTTCGAGGCGGGTGACGCCTGGTTCAACAGCGGTGACCTCATGCGCACGGTAGACGTGGGGTTTGCCCTTGGACTGCCGCATTACCAGTTTGTCGATCGCATCGGCGATACCTTCCGCTGGAAGGGCGAGAACGTCTCCACCAATGAAGTGGGCGAGATTTTAAACCAGCACCCGCAGGTGGCGCTCAGCAATGTTTTTGGGGTGGAGGTACCGGGTACGGATGGTCGCGCCGGCATGGCCGCTCTGCGCCTTGTTGAGGGAGTCGAAAGCCTGGACCTCGCCAGCTTTTCTGCCCATGTGCAGGCGGAGCTGCCTGCCTACGCGCGGCCGCTGTTCCTGCGCATACAGAGCGAGCTCGACACCACGGGAACCTTCAAGCTGTTGAAAGGGGACCTGCGCAAGCAGGGGTTTGATCCGCAACAGGTAGCGGATGTCTTGTGCGTGCTCAAACCAGGCAGTGACATCTATGAGCCGCTCGATCAGCAGTTTCACGCCAGGATCGTGGCCGGCGAGGCGGGCTATTGAGCGCGAGGTGATGGCCCTGGCGTCGGTCAGGGCTTTTTCAGCAGCGCTTTGAGGGCGTCCAGAGGCATTGGTCGCCCGAGGAAATAACCTTGTCCATAGTCGCAACCGATGCCCTCCAGCAGTGCCTGCTGGGCTTCGGTTTCTATGCCTTCGGCAATAATCTTCATGTCCAGTGCATGTCCCATTGATACGATGGCTCGGCAAAGCGCCTGTTTCTTGCTGTCTGATCGGGGTGCGCGGACAAAGGACTGATCGATTTTCAGGTAATTGAAGTTGAAGCGGTCGACATAGGAAAGCGAGGAATAGCCAGTGCCAAAGTCGTCGATGGCAATTTCGAATCCTGCGGCGCGCAGAGCATGCAGCCTGTCGGCTATGAGCTTTTCTTCGGTCAGCATGACGCCTTCGGTAAACTCCAGAACGATGTGTGATGGAGGGATGTTCACATCTGTCAGCAGTTGCGTGTAGGTGCCGACATCAAAATTGGAATCGAAGATTTGCTTGGCGGAAAAGTTGATGCTGAGCTGAAACGCGGGCTCGATCTGCAGCAGTGACTGCAGATCCTTGCTCGCATGCTCGAACACCCATTGGCCGATAGCGAGGATTTTCCCGGAATGTTCTGCCGCCGGTATAAAGTCCGCGGGGCCCACCAGGCCTCGCTCGGGGTGATTCCAGCGCAGCAGGGCCTCTGCCTTGAGCAGGCGCCCGCTGCGGAGGTCGAAAATGGGCTGGTAGGCAAGAAAGAACTCTGCGTTTTGCAGCGCCGCGCGCAGGTCATCCAGCAGATGCTTGACCGCCAATATCTCGTCCTTGCGGGACTTTCTAAAATACTCCCAACGATTGCCCCCTGAGTGCTTGGCCGACTGCATGGCCTCGTCGGCGCATTGCAT